>NZ_FNGR01000011.1:0-214273 GCF_900103045.1 Ensifer sp. YR511 | reverse complement strand
CGCTTCTTCGAAACAAGACCGGCCGGACCATCTTGATCATAAGCCTGCAGCAGTCTGTGGATCTGACTTCGACTGAGGTTGAGCAGTTCGGCAGCCTGGACAACGCTCAGGCGCTCGTCACGGATCTTCTGGATGACTTCGAGGCGATGCAACTCTTTCTGCGACATGGTGATCAAACAGGACATGACGACTCCGACCGCTCATGGTCTCGACCAGGCTGAAGGTCGTCATCCTTGCTCCCAACGTTGGCTTTGACCAGTGCGTCGAGAGGCGAGACTGTCGCATCTCTAACTGGCCCAACTGTCGCATTACTAAATAGCCACTACAGATTTAAGTCGCATAACATACATTATGGAACTAACTTGCAAACACCCATTCGGGCCGCTTTAGCGGTTCCGTGCGGTGTCATCGAGGTCGATCCCGGCAAGACGCTGGTCTACACGTTTGCTGATTTCGAGCTGCACTGGACAATCCAGCCGGACGGTGACTGCTGCATTCGTCGGCTGGAGCATCGGGGCTTCGACCTTGAAAACCCGCAACACCGCTTCGCCGACGAAAACATGCCGACTGTTGGCGCACACTCGTCTTGCCGCGCTTGGCAACTCGAGGCCGCTCACATGACACCTTCGGCTTCTTGATCCGAGGCGCGGCAAACTAAACCTGCTGCGATCAAACTCCGAAGGCCCGGCGCCGATCACGTTGATCGTATTCTGGAAGACTGGCTATCGACCAGGCGGGCGCAAATCGGGCTCCCGCTACTCAGCGCCGGATAGCTCTCGCCGATTTTTAAGGGTGGACAGGAAGTTCTGCCGGAACATCTTCCCCTGACCTTCCGGCCATCATCCATGCCGGTTCCCACTGCCATCAAACATGTGGAGCGCTTCGGTGCTCGCCCCGACCTTCACCTCGTCACCGATCTCGTTGCGCGCGCGCCCGGAAACGCGAAAAACCAACTCGTCGCCGTTTTGGAGGCGACCGTGTATGAGGCTTTCGGCTCCGACCAACTCGATGCCGTCGATGCGCACCGTCGCTTCGAAGGCTCGCGCTGGAGCATCGGCTGACATCGGCGAAATATCTTCCGGACGGACGCCCAGCGTGTAATCGCCAGTCGGCCTGGTCACATCTGCGGCAAGCGACCAGCCCGCCGACATGTCCTTGCCGTGCAGCAGGTTCATCGAGGGCGAGCCGATAAAGGTGGCGACGAAGGTGGTCGCGGGCTTCTCGTAAAGCTCCAGTGGCGTGCCGACCTGCTCTATGCGGCCGGCGCTGACGACGACAAGCCGGTCGGCAAGCGTCATCGCTTCCATCTGATCATGCGTGACATAGACGCTCGTCGTTGCGAGCGAGCGCTGCAACCGCTTGATTTCGATGCGCATCTGCCCGCGCAGCTTGGCATCGAGGTTCGAGAGCGGTTCGTCGAACAGAAACGCGGCGGGTTGGCGAACGATTGCCCGCCCCATGGCAACGCGCTGGCGCTGGCCGCCCGAAAGCTGCCGTGGTTTGCGGTCGAGATAGGGCTCGATTTCAAGCGTCCTTGCGGCCGTGGCAATGCGCTGGTCGATCTCGGCCGGCGGTGTCTTCCGGTTCTTGAGCCCATAGGCAAGGTTCTGGCGCACCGTCATGTGCGGATAGAGCGCGTAGTTCTGGAAGACCATCGCGATGTCGCGCTCTACCGGCTCGACGTCGTTGACCCGACGCCCGCCAATCAGGATATCTCCGCCGCTGATGTTCTCGAGCCCGGCGATCATGCGCAACAGCGTGGACTTGCCGCAGCCGGACGGCCCGACAAGAACGACAAACTCTCCGTCCTTGATCTCGAGCGAAACGCCCTTGATCGCTTCCACCGTGCCATAGGTCTTGCGGACGTCATTCAGGGTAATTTCAGCCATTACTTTTCTGTCTCCACAAGACCTTTGACAAACCAGCGCTGCATCAGCACGACCACGACGATCGGCGGGATGATTGCAAGGATCGCCGTCACCATCACATAGTTCCAAGGCGTCGAGGCGTCGGTAAAATCGATCATCCGCCGGAGCCCGATGATGATTGTGTTCATCTTCGCGTCATTGGTGACGAGCAGCGGCCAGAGATACTGGGTCCATCCATAGATGAAGAGGATAACGAAGAGCGCCGCGATGTTCGTTGCCGAGAGCGGCAGCAGGATATCCTTCATGAAGCGAAACGGACCGGCATTGTCGATGCGCGCGGCCTCCACCAGCTCCCCTGGTATCGTCAGGAAGAACTGGCGAAAGAGGAACGTCGCCGTTGCCGACGCCATCAGCGGCAGCGTCAGCCCCGCATAGGTGTCGATCAAGCCGAGATCGACGATCACCTTGTAGGTCGGCAGGATGCGCACCTCGACCGGCAGCATCAGGGTGATGAAGATCATCCAGAAGAACAGCATTTTCAGCGGAAAGCGGAAGAAGACGATCGCAAAGGCCGACAGGAAGGAGATGACGATCTTGCCGACAGCGATCGCGATCGCCACGACCGTCGAATTGAACAACAGCCGCTCGAGGCTGACGCCGACGACACGCTCGACGCCGCCGCCGATCGCCTCCCGATAGTTCTCGACAAGGTGATCTCCGACCACCAGCGACATGGGCGGCCGCACGATTTCGATCGAACTGTGGCTTGAGGCGACGAAGGTATAGTAGATCGGCAGCGCTACGATGATGATCCCGATGACGAGTATCAGGTGGCTTATCGCAGTTGATATGGGACGGTTCTCGATCATCTGCGCCTCACGAATAGTGGACCCGCTTCTCGACGAAGCGGAACTGGAACGCCGTCAGCGCAATGACGATGATCATCAGGATCACCGACTGGGCTGCCGAACTGCCGAGGTCGAGATTGACGAAGCCGTCGTTATAGACCTTGTAAACGAGCGTCTCCGTGGCCTTGGCGGGGCCTCCGCCTGTGACCGCGTGAATGATGCCGAAGGTGTCGAAGAAGGCGTAGACGGTGTTGACGACGAGCAGGAAGAACGTCGTCGGCGCAAGCAACGGGAAGACGATGGTCCAGAACCGTTTAGTGCCGCGGGCACCATCGATGGCTGCCGCTTCGATCAGCGACTTCGGGATCGCCTGCAGGCCGGCGACGAAGAAGAGGAAGTTGTAGCTGATCTGCTTCCAGGCTGCCGCCACGATCACCAGAAACATCGCCTGATTGCCGTTGAGCAGCGGATCCCAAGCGAAGCCATTGCGGCGCAGAATGTAAGAGAAGGTGCCCATTGCCGGGTTGAACATGAACAGCCACAGCATGCCGGCAACAGCCGGGGCAACCGCATAGGGCCAGATTAGCAGCGTGCGATAGACGTTGCGCCCGCGCACCACCCGGTCGGCCGCCGTGGCGAGCAGCAGCGCGAGCGCCATCGACAACAGCGCGGTCGCAAGGCTGAAGGCCACGGTGACCTTTAGCGAATGCAGATAGTCCGGGTTGGCAAGGATTGCCCGGAAGTTGGCGAGACCGACGAAGCCGGATTTAAGGCCGAACGGATCCTCGCGAAGCACCGACTGGTAGAGCGCCTGGCTGGCGGGCCAAAAAAAGAAGATGACCGTCAAGACGATCTGAGGTGCCAGCAGAAGATACGGCAGCACCTTGTTTGGAAACACGACGGACTGCATGGACTCCCCTCCCCATCAAAGACCGGTCCGCACCGCCTTTCGGCGATGCGGACATTTCGTTTTGGGGGTCAGTTTCCGACTGCAGTCTTGATCGCTGCGTTTGCTTTCACGACACCTTCGCTGAGCGCGGTCTTGGCATCCTTCTGGCCGGCAAGCATCGCTTCGAACTCTTCGTTGAGGATGTCGCGAACCTGCGGAAGGTTGACCAGGCGGACGCCCTTGGAGTTTTCGGTCGGCGCCTTGCCCATCATCTGCTTGATCGGCGTCTCGCGGCCCGGGTTCTTTTCATAGAAGCCGGACTTCTTGGTTTCCTCATAGGCTGCAAGCGTGACCGGCAGGTAGCCCGAAACCTGGTGAAGCTGGGCCTGGGTTTCCGTTTTCGAGAGGAAATGGAAGAACTCGGCCACGCCCTTGTATTCGCCATCGCTCTTGCCGGCGAAGACCCAGAGGCTTGCGCCACCCGGGATGGTGTTCTGCGGGCCATGGCCCTCATAGTAGGGAAGCTCGCCGACACCGTAGTTGATGCCCGACTTGACGATGTCGCCGAGGCCACCGGAGGATTCCGTCAGGATAGCGCACTCGCCCGACATGAACAGCTGCTTGGCTTCCGAGGTGCGACCGCCGTAACGGAAGGTGCCGTCCTTGGCGAGGTCGGCGATCGACTGGAAGTGGTCGACGAAGAGCGGCGCGTCGATCTTCAGTTCCACTTCGAGCCCGGCAAGCCCGTTTTCGTTTGTGCCGTAGGGCACATTGTTCCAGGCCGAGAAGTTTTCGGTCTGGATCCAGGTCAGCCAGGTCGAGGTGAAGCCGCAATTTGCCGCGCCGCTCGCCTTGATCTTCTTTGCCGCTTCGAAGACCTCGGGCCAGGTGGCCGGCGGCTTGGCCGTATCGATACCAGCCTTCGTAAAGGCGTCCTTGTTGAAATAGAGAATCGGGGACGACGAGTTGAAGGGGAAGGACAACATGGTCCCGTCAGCCTTGGAATAGTAGGCGACGATGCCCGGCAGATACTGGTCCTTATTAAACTCGTAGCCGCCCTTCTTAAGCACCTCCGCCACGGGGACCACGGCACCTTCCGCGCCCAGCATCACGCCACTGCCGGCGTCGAACACCTGCAGGATGGCGGGAGCCTGCTTGGAGCGGAACGCGGCGATACCCGCGTTCAGGGTCTCGCCATAGGTGCCCTTGAACACGGGGACAATCTTGTAATCCGACTGGCTTTCATTGAATTCCTTGGCAAGCCTTTCAACGGTTTCGTTGTTGGCGCCCGTCATCGCGTGCCACCAGGCAAGCTCCGTTGCCGCGAAGGCGTTCGAGGCGGCGAAGATCGAGATTGCAGATGTGGCCGCAAGCGTCCATTTCAAAACTCTCATGGCGGTTCCTCCCAATATTGAGACGACAAGTCTCGGTGCTCAGTCGCGTTGATCCTCCTCAATCAGTCGCGCCTGACTTTCGCAGCGAAAGTGCGCTGATTAAAAACGAACGATAACGAACCTGCAAGAGAAAATAGAATGCAGAATTCGCAAATTTCCGCCTTCGGAATATTCGTTCTGTTTCATATATGAACGCTGGAGGCACAATTGTCCCGGGCGAGATACAAATCGCCAACCACCCACAGCCTGCGCGACCGACTTGCGGCCGATGGACTTGCCCGCCTCCTCGCCTTGATGCCTGTCGCCCTCCTGCTCTGCTAGGGGCGGCCGCCGGGGTTCTGACACTGCAGCCTATCGACGCGCCTTGGGACGTGTCGCGAGCACGTTGCGGATCGCAAAGCTCGAATGGATCCGGGAGACCCCCGGTAAAGCCGAGAGAATCTCCTTGTGGATGCGTTCGAACTCGCCGGCATTGGCGACTTCGACGCGCAGGAGATAGTCCGATCCACCGGTCATCAAAAAACACTCCCGCAACTCGGGATGTCTTCGTACAGCCGCCTCGAACCGGTCGAGATAGTCCTCCGTCTGGCGGTCCAGCGTGATGTTGATGATAACGGCAATGCTGGCCTCGACGTTCGAGGTGTCCACCAGGGCGGTATAGCCGCGGATGACGCCGGACTGTTCCATCAATTTTATCCGCCTTAGACAAGCGGATGGCGAGAGCCCGACCTCGGTCGCGAGGCTGGCATTGCTCCGGCGCGCGTCCAGGCGCAGCAGCCGAAGGATATTGCGGTCTATGGTGTCGAGCGCGGGCATTGCAGATTATTCCAATTCGTCGCTGTTTCATTCAAGGATCACGAATCCACGCAACGATCAATCGACAATTCGTCGACAATTCTGCGATCGTTTCACTACCCTCCGGACAAGTTGGGAGGCTCGGCCATGGACGGCGCAGTCAGGGAAAATACGCAGCAGAAAGCGATCAAGGGCGGCGCCTCAGGCTACCTCACGATCGATCTTGTGGCGCTGGTTCGCAATTACGACCGGCTTGTGTCTGAAATTGCGCCGGCGCGAGCCGCAGCAGTCGTCAAGGCGGATGCCTATGGGCTTGGCGCGGACCGGGTCGCGGCGCGCCTCTATGACCACGGTTGCCGGCACTTCTTCGTGGCCCAGTTCGTGGAAGCTCGGCGCCTGCGACCTCAGCTTGCCCGCGATGCGATGATCTTCGTTCTGAATGGCCTGCAGCCGAGCAATGAGCTCGCCTGCGCCGACGATGGCATCGTTCCAGTCATCAATTCCCTCGAACAATTGCGACAATGGGCCGGTGCGGCTGTAAACCTCAACCGTCGCCTTCCCGCGGCGCTGCAGTTCGACACAGGCATGTCGCGGCTCGGTGTCCCGCCGCAGGAACGACCGGCGATCGCATCGATGCTGCGGACCTGCGGCATGATCGACATCCAGTTTGTCATGAGCCACCTGGCCTCTGCCGACGATGTCTTGAGCGAGCAGAACGGCAACCAGCTTACCGAACTCCGACGCATCGCCACGGAGTTTCCGGAATACGAACTGTGCTTCGCCAACTCGGGCGGCATTTTCCTCGGCGAAGCCTATCACGGCGTGCTCGTTCGGCCAGGGATTGCACTCTATGGTGGTGCTCCGACGGATGGTCATCCAAACCCGATGGAGCCGGTCATCAAGCTCGATGTTGCGGTGGTACAGACGCGTGAAGTGCCGACCGGAGCGCGCGTCGGTTATGGCGGCAGCCATGTCGCCGCAAGCCCGACCCGGCTTGCCACCATTGCTGCCGGCTATGCCGACGGCCTGCCGCGCAGCCTGAGCGATCGGGGTGCGGTCTATTGCGACGGTGTTCGCTTGCCGATCGTCGGCCGGGTGTCGATGGACAGCATCACCATCGACATCTCCGCCTTGCCGGAGGGGCGCCTGCAACTCGGCAGCCTGGTGGAGGTCCTCGGGCCCAACCAGACACTCGAAGACATCGCACGCGATGCCGGCACCATCTCCTACGAAATCCTGACCGGTCTCGGGCATCGCTACGAACGGCAGTATCGCTGAGCTTCCTTTCCTTTTGAGGACATCATGAAAGTTATCGTTCTCGGCGCCGGCATCGTCGGCGTCACCTCGGCCTACCAGCTTGCCAAGAGCGGACATGAGGTCACCGTCATCGATCGCCAGCCCGGACCGGCGCTGGAGACGAGCTTTGCCAATGCCGGCGAGGTTTCCTTCGGCTACTGCTCGCCCTGGGCAGCACCCGGGATTCCGATGAAGGCGATGAAATGGCTGTTCATGGAGCACGCGCCGCTCATCCTTCGACCGAAGGTCGATGCCGCCATGATCTCCTGGATGATCAAGATGCTCTCGAACTGCACGTCCGGGCGCTACGCGATCAACAAGAGCCGCATGCTCAGGCTTGCCGACTACAGCCGCATCTCGCTCGCCGCGCTGCGCGCCGAAACCGGCATCGCCTATGACGAGCGCATGCAGGGAACGCTGCAGCTCTTCCGCACCCAAGCCCAGCTCGACGCCTCCGGCAAAGACGTCAAGGCGCTCGCCGCCGACGGTATTCCCTACGAAGTTCTGGACCGCGACGGCTGCATTCGCGTCGAGCCGGCGCTAAAACATGTGCGCGAAAAGATCGTCGGCGGCCTGCTGACGCCGAAGGACGAGACCGGCGACTGCTTCAAGTTCAGCAACGAACTTGCGAAAAAGGCGGAAGCGCTCGGCGTGCGCTTCAACTACGGCAGCATCATCCGCAGCCTCGACGTGGAAGGCGGTCGGATCAAGGGCGTCGTCACGGCGCATGGCACGCTCAAGGCCGACGCCGTCGTCGTGGCGCTCGGCAGCTTCTCCCCTCTCCTCGTCAGGCCGCATGACATCCGTCTGCCGGTCTATCCGGTCAAGGGCTACTCATTGACGATCCCGATCACCGACGCTTCGCGCGCGCCGGAATCGACCGTTATGGACGAAACCTTCAAGATCGCCATCACCAGGCTCGGCGATCGCATCCGCGTCGGCGGCATGGCGGAAATCTCGGGTTATACCAACGATCTCGGCGAGCCTCGCCGCCTGACGCTCCAGCACTCCGTCACCGATCTCTTCCCGGGTGGCGACGTGTCGAAGGCAAGCTTCTGGTCGGGGCTTCGCCCAATGACGCCGGATGGCACGCCTGTGATCGGCCCGACGAAGGTCGCCGGCCTCTATCTCAACACCGGTCACGGTACGCTCGGCTGGACGATGAGTTCCGGTTCGGCCCGCGTCATCGCTGATCTCGTCAGCGGACGCCAGCCGGAAATCGACGCCACCGATCTCGCGATCGCCCGCTACGCATAAGCGTGTTGCAATCAACCACCAATCTCGGAGACGGATCATGATCCAGGAAATCCACACCACCGACGCGCCGGGTGCCGTCGGTCCTTTCTCACAGGCAATCAAGGTCGGCAACCTCCTGTTCGTTTCCGGTCAGCTTCCGATCGATCCGGCCACCGGAGAGTTCAACTCGGACGACGCGATCGCGCAGGCCGAGCAGTGCCTCAAGAACCTTGGGGCTATTGCGACCGCAGCGGGTACGACCCTTTCCAACACCGTCAAGACCACGGTTCTGCTCACCGACCTCGGACAGTTCGCGGAGATCAACAAGGTTTATGCGGGCTTCTTCGCCAAGCCGTTCCCGGCACGCGCCTGCTACGAGGTCAGCGCTCTGCCGAAGGGCGCGAAGGTGGAGATCGAGGCGGTCATCGCTATCCCGTAAAGTTTGCTGGCGCCGACGCTCTTTCGGGAAAGGCGGGCGAAGCCGGCCGGCGGTCGACAGCCTCGCCGGCCAGGTTTCCGCGTCCGACAAAGTTCTGATTCGTCATTTGGAAGACGAGGAAGACCTGATCATCCCGCTCATCTATCACCCAGCCCGGTTCCGCGCTTGCCTAGGGCTGTCGCTTGGCCTTGCCTCCTCCCCTCGCCTACGCAAACAATGAGTTGACCGTTTTAAGCGCCGAGGCGACACTTGTGATGTGCATCAAGGCAGGAGGTAAATGATGGCTGAGGCGGACCACTGGCGTCATATGGCAAGCGCGCCGAAAAACGGGAGCCGGATCCTCGTTACGATCCGCCCGTCCGAACAGGGCGCCGCGGAAGTCGATCTCGCCTATTGGTCGAAGGGTGATCAGTTCGGGTCCGAAGGGTGGCGCGCCTCCGATTCCTCGCCCGGTCGCATCATCGAGTATCCCGAGCCTGAGCTGAAGTGTTGGATGCCGATGCCCATGGCCAATCTCGACCGCGCCGCGATGCCCCTGCCCTGGGAAGGCGAGGACGAACAGGAACTGGACGGCTCCGGGATCTAGTAGCCCACGCGCCGGCTCGTCAGGTAGCCCTTCGCTGTCCGTTGGCTTAGGCTGTCGCGTTGTCGAACTTTCTTCGCCACGGCGACACAATCGGCAGGTCGAGCCGATGTTCTTCATATCGCAGGGCACGGCCGCGGTGGTGCTCACCGCGGCCGCGCATAATCCACCTATCGCATCATCGCCGCGACATTGCCGCCGTCGACGGTGATGACCGCGCCTGTGCTCGCGCGTGCCTTGGCGAGGTGCACGAAGGCTTCGGCCACATCCTTGGCTGCGACTTCGCGATGAACGAGATTGCCGCGCATGTAGGCTTCCGGTGTGATGCCGCGGGCGCGGCTGCGCTCCTCGACCATTTGGTCGGTCATGAGACCGGTGCGGATGCGATCGGCGTTGACGGCGTTCGAAGTGATGCCGTCCGCGCCATGCTCGACGGCGTATTGCCGCATCAGCGCCATCAGCGCCGCCTTCGAGGTGCCGTAGGGACCGAAGTCGGGGCCGGGATTGACCGCCTGCTTGGAGACGTTGAACACCAGCGCGCCGCCGGTGCGTTGCGCCTTCATGATCCTGGTCGCAGTCCGGGCAATGTAGTGATGCCCCCAGAAATTGAGCGCGAAGGCTTTCTCGAAGAGTTCGTCGGAGACCTCGATCATGGCGCCCTGGAAGGCAGCGCCGGCGTTCGAAATGACGATGTCGACACCGCCGAAATGTTCGGTAACGCCGGCGAGAGCGGCTTCAACGGCCTTGGGGTTGGTCACGTCGCAGGCGACGCCAAGGCCGCCAAGCCGGGCGGCCTCCTTCGTGACCGCCGCTTCGGCAAGATCGACGAGGGCGATTTCGGCGCCTTCCGCACGCAGCGCCTCGGCAATCGCAAGGCCAAGGCCGCCGGCGCCACCGGTCACCACCGCGACCTGTCGGCTGAGCGGCTTTTCCACCTGCTTCGCCAGTTTCACCTGCTCAAGCGACCAGTATTCGATGTCGAAGAGATCCTGTTCCGACAGCGCCTCGAAGCTCTCGATGCCCTCGGCGTTGCGGATGACGTTGATCGTGGCTTCCGCGACATCGGCGCCGACGCGTGCCGCCTTCTTGCTGGGACCTGCTGCGAAGAGGCCGACGCCGGCGACGTAGAAGACGCGGGGCATCGGGTCGAGCATCTTCTTGTTGCCGCCAACACGCGCGTTGTTGCGCTCGAAGTAGGCGCGGTATTCGGCGATGTAATCCGCCACCGCCGTGCGCACCGTCTCTGCCCAGGTGGCCATTTCTCCGGTAACCGGCGCCGGCAGGGCCAGTCCGAAGCGCTTGATGTGGATGACATGTTCCGGCGTCGCATTGCCGCGGCGCGCGAGATCGGCAGCGTTTTCTGCGTTGCAGAACTCGAGCACGGTCTCGCTCGCGCGGTGTTCGAGCACGAAGCGCTTCGGAGAGCCTTCGACACCGGTGTCGATGGCGACGGCGCCCCGCAGGATCGGGGCGATTTCGGCGGCCGACGCAATCGCTGCCGGTTGCTTTGCCTGAACGAACGGGCGCGGATTGCCTTTGGCGATGCGGCGCTCGGCCATGTCGATCGCCACGATCATCTTTTCATAGGCTTCGCGCGGATCCTCCGACCAGGTGAAGATGCCGTGCTTCAAGAGGATCATGCCGTCGGCGGTCGGATCGGCGCGGAAGGCCTCGTCGCAGGCTTTTGCGAGATCGAAGCCGGGCATGACATAGGGAACGATGATCGCCTTGGGGAAGAGTTCGCGAACGATATCTTCCCCGTGCGGCTGGTTGGTCAGCGATACGATCGCGTTGGCATGGGTGTGGTCGATGTGCTTGAACGGCAGGTTGGCGTGCAGGATCGCTTCGACAGAAGGATTGGGCGCCGCTGGATCGAGCAGCAACCGGCGCTGCAGCATGACCATGTCGTCGTCGCTAAGCGTCTGGAAACCGACCATCGCCTGCAGGGGCTGCAGGCGGACGGCCGGCAGTCCTGCCGGTTCGATCGTGCCCATGTCCCAGCCGCTTCCCTTGACGCAAAGAACCGGAATTTCCGAACCGTCGAGATCGGTAAAGGTGGTCTTCACCGACGTGTTTCCGCCGCCGTGCAGCACCAGTTCCGGATCCGATCCGAGCAGGCGCGTGGTGTAGGTGCGGATCGCCAGGTCGCGGTTGACGCCGTTGCGGACGTAGGCGTCGACGACACTGGCATATTCGGTTTCAGACCATCTCGATTTCATGCAAAGGCTCCTCAGCTTCCGGCAGACATCACCTGCGACGGCTCCGGACAAAAATGACATGGCGGGACCATGCCCACCGAGCCGCGGGAGGCTGACGGGAAAGGCCGCTTGGGAAATTTGGGATCGGCGTCTGGCGCGGGCCGCGTCGAAGAGGCGCGAGTCCGATCCTGTCTGCCGCGGTCTCGCCTGCCCATGCAGCCACATTCGCGGCCGCTCAAGCGCGATTCCGTTCTCGATCGTCCGTCACAACGGAACATAAACAAATGACAACATAGTGTGTCAAATGTCAATTGAGCGTTCGAATTTGTTTGACGGCAGGCGCTTTTCCGGTTTGGGTGGCGCAAACGGTATCAAGCGGAGTGACGGATGACGGAGAGCGCGCGGGCAAGTTGGATGATCGGCGAAGGCAAGTCGTTGCCGCCCGAGTTCGATGACGGGGTCGTTTGGGCCGCCTGGCTCTACTACGTCGATCAACTGACCCAGAGCGACATCGCCAAGATCCTCGGCATGTCGCGCGCGACCATCGTCAACTACCTCCAGGAGGCCCGCGAGCGCGGCCTAGTCACCATCCGCGTCAACACCGATGTCGGCGGACGCGTCGCGGTGGCTCGCAAGCTCAAGGAGAAGTTCGGGCTCGAAGGAGCGCTGGTCATTCCCGCGGGAGAGCCTGCGTCGCTGGTGACGCGGCTCGGTGAGGCGGGCGCCCGCCTGCTTGCCGACATGATCAAGCAAGGCGACACGATCGGTGTTGCCTGGGGACGGACCGTGCTTGCAGTCGCCGACCAGATATCGCTGACCGAAGCACTCGATGGGCTGACTGTCGTCCAGGTCTCGGGTAGTTCCATCGCCAATCCCGAATTCTCGCCGGAGTTCTGTACCTCGCTGATGTCCCAGCGCATTCACGCGCGCTGCGTCAACCTTTTGGCGCCGGCGCTGCTGTCGACGCCGGAACTCAAACGCTGGCTTCTCTCCGAACCGGTGCTCGTCAAGCAGTTCGAGCTTATCCATTCGACCAACATCCTGGTCTTCGGCGTCGGCGATATCGGTCCTGACACGCTGATCCGGTCGGCCAATGTCGCAAGCCAGGAGGACTTCGACTCCTACCAGGCGCACGGCGCAGTCGCGGTGCTGATCTGCCGGTTCATCGACGAGGCGGGCCGACAGGTGAGCGGCGAACTCGACGATCGCATGGTGGGCATCGAGCTCGACGAACTCGTGCGCATCCCGAGCCGCGTCTGTGTCGCCGGCGGCGCGAACAAGGTAACGGCAATCCGCGCGACGATGAATGGCGGCTACGCCACTCACCTTGTCACCGACATCGAAACCGCCGAGATGCTGCTGGCCGAAGGGGCCTGAGGCGCTCCGTCAGGAGCGCCCTGCCAGCCGGTCAGCTTGCCTTGACGCGCGCCGTGCGCATGAATGCCTGCGTCCCCTCGAAGGAGGTGATGCCGGCATCAGAACCGAGACCGGTCGCCACCAGCGCGGCCGAGGCCTGCGCGAACTTCAGTGATGTCTCCGTGTCCATCTTGTGGTGCAGGCCGGCGATGAAACCGGCATTGAAGGCGTCGCCACAGCCGGTCGTATCGACGACGTCGATCTCGAAGGCCGGCAGTTTCACGGTCTTTCGGTCCGGATCCATGAAATAGACGCCGTCGCCGCCGAGTGTGAAAACGCAATGCTTCACACCGAGATCGCAGAAGAAGAGCGCTGCATCCTCGGCGGTTTTCCGCCCGGAAATCAGCATGGCCTCCTCCACCGACGGCATGAAGTAGTCGATATAGGGGAAGAGCGGGCGGATGAGGGAAAGCGTGTTCTCACTGGCGCCGAGCAGATCGAAGGTGACGATCCGGCCCTTGGCCTTGGCCGCTTCGAGAAGCACGCGGCTCGGCTCACCGTCGAGGCGGTCGAGCAGGCCCGTGCCGCCAAGGTGGACAATCGGCGCCGCCGTCACGCGATCGAGCGCTTCGGCTGCGATTTCGAAATGACCGGACGCGCCGCGGACGTGAAGAGCAGGCCTTTCGCCGTTGCGGCGGATGTTGAGGATCGTGGCAGACGTCGGAACGCCGGGGATCCGCTGCATCTCGGCCGTGTCGACGCCGAAGCGCTGCAAGGTCGAAAGCACGAAATCGGCCTTCTCGTCGTCACCGACGGCGCCAACCGCGAGGCAGTTGAGACCGAGCTTTGCAAGGTCGACGACGGTGCCTCCGGCGGTACCGGCAACCGTCAAGCGGATCTCGTCGATAAACTCGACATTGCCGCCCTCGGGAATGCGATCGACCGGGCGACCGAGGATGTCGAGAATGTAAAGTCCGATGACCGAAACATCGTGCGCCATGCACTCAAACCTTTCTCAAGGAAACAGGGTTGTCGAATGACGCCGGCCCTGACCGCGCTTGGCGGCCCCGGGGCCAGCCGTCAGGATTGTCTGCCGCGGATCGAGAAGATCGCGCCGGCGAGAATGATAAAAATACCGACGATGACGAGCTGCCAGGTGCTCGGAATGCCGACGAGAATGAGGACGTTACTGACGAGCGTGATCAGCACGACGCCCAGAAGCGTGCCGATGACGCTGCCGGAGCCGCCGGTGATACGCGCGCCGCCGAGGACCACCGCGGCGATGATTTCGAGTTCGGCGCCGGCGAGATCGAACGGGTTCGCCAGGCGGTTGCTGGAGACGTGAATGATCCCGGCGATGCCGGCGAGAAGTCCCGCATAGGCAAAGACAAAGATACGGACCGTGCGCAGGTTGTAGCCGAGCCGCTCGGCCACACCGGCGTTTCCGCCGACGGCGTAGACTGCACGGCCGATGAGGGTGCGCTCAAGGATCCACCAGGTGACGAGCGAAGCAATGGCGAGGATGAGCACGAAGGCCGGCAGCGTCGAAGTCGAACCGTTGGCGCTGTGATGGGTGAAGAGCGCAAGCTTTCCGAACGCGTCCATTGCCGCCGGAATGTTCATGAACAGCGCCGTGCCGACAAAGGTGAGCAAGAAGCTGCGGATGACATATTGCGTGCCGATCGTCACGATCAGAGACGGCGCCTTGAGCGCGTGAACCAGAACGCCGTTGAGCGCGCCGAAACAGGCGCCGCCGATTGCGCCGAGCGCGAGGATCGCGACGATCGGCATGTCGGGCACGACATTCACGACCAGCATGGTGACGGCGTACATGACGAAGGCGGCAATCGCCGTGAACGAGACGTCGATGCCACCGGAGGCAAGGACGACGAGCACGCCGAGCGCGAAGAGGCCGCGGACGACGGACGCACGCAGGATGTCGAAAAGGTTCGACACCTGCCAGAAGTCCGTGTTGATTGCACCGACGACGAGCGAAACCGCGACGATCAGGATCAGCGTGAAGGCCGGTGGGTGGCGCATAAGCCACGTCCAGATGCCGGCAACGGCGCCCGCGCTTTCAGACCGGGGTGCTGCCGGGGAGAAGGTGGTTTCGCTCATTGAAGCCTCGCAATGGTATCGTCGGTCAGCGCGCGGGAGAGAACGTCTTCCGCCAGCCCCTCGGCGGCAAAGGTTTTGACGACTCGACCCTTGCGCATAACCATGATGCGGTCGCAGTTCTGCAGCAGTTCGGGCAGGTCGTCGCTGATGATGATGACGCCCATGCCGTCGCCGGCGAGCCGCTGGATGATCCGATAGATCGTGTCCTTGGAGCCGACGTCGACGCCGACGGTCGGGCCGTGCAGGATGAGCAGTTTTGGTTCGATCGTCAGCCAGCGCCCGATGAGCACGCGCTGCTGGTTGCCGCCGGACAACGACTGCACCGGCTTGTCGACGCCGGCCGAGACGACCTGAAGGTCGTCGACCGTGCGCTCGGCGAGCGCTCGGCTGCGGCGCCCGTCGACGATGCCGAAGGCATTGCGCAGCCGGTCGAGGACCGGAACCACGATATTGTCCTTGATCGATTGCGAAAGGAACAATCCCTCCGAGAGCCGGTCCTCGGGAACGTAGCCAATCCCGGAAGCGATCGCATCGGCGGGTTTGCCAAGGCGGATCTCGTTGCCTTCGAGAAATACACCGCCGCCGTCGGCCGGCGAAACGCCGGCGAGCGCAAGCGCCAGTTCGTTGCGCCCGGAATCGAGCAGGCCGGTAATGCCGATGATCTCGCCCTTGTGCAGCGACAAGGACACGTCTGCAAAAAATCCGGTTCGTGAGAGCTTTTCGACATTGAGCAGCTTCTCGCCGAGCGTGACGGCGGAGCGCTGGCGCGTATCGTCCAGCACCTTGCCCGTCATCCAGAAGGCAAGATCGGCCTTGGAATGGGTTTCGACGTCGCATTCGGCGACTTTCTGGCCATCGCGCATGATGATCGCCCGACCGCCGAGCGATTTGCATTCGTCGAGCTTGTGGGTGACGAACAGGACGGCGACGCCCTTGGCGCGCAATCGGTCGACGACGCCGAGGAGATTGTCGACCTCGTGTTTGGTCAGCGCCGTGGTCGGCTCGTCCATGATGACGAGGCGGGCATCGGAGGCGATTGCACGGGCGATCGCGATCAGCTGCCGGGTCGCCATCGGCAACTCGTCCGTCCGCGTCGAAAGAAAGGCCCTGCTCGCCGGCAGGCCCACCGCCGCAAGGGCGCGTTCGGCCGTCGCCCGCATCTTCGCTCTGTCGAGCCGCCGTGCGAGCTTGCCCGAGGAGGACACCAACTGCTGCGTCAGGCCGATATTCTCGGCGACGGAGAGATTGGGAAGCAGCGAGAAATCCTGGTAGACGGTTTCGATGCCTTTAGCGAGAGCTGCGACCGGCGTCAGCCCGGCGACGGTCTCGCCGTCGATCAGGAGCTGGCCGGCGTCAGCGCCTTGAGCGCCGGAGATGATCTTGATGAGCGTGCTCTTTCCGCAGCCGTTCTCACCCATCAGGTGATAAATGTTGCCGGCCTCGATCGAAAGGCTCACGCCCTTGAGCGCGCGCACGCCACCAAAGTGCTTCTCGATGTTGCGCACCTCCAGAAACGGGGTCGCGGGCTTGAGATGCGGTTCACCGCCAATGGGCTGGGGCTGCATGGCTTTGTCCTGATGGTGCATGGAGAGGCGTTCGAGGGGCATGCCGCCGCGCCGACCTACGGCGCGACGGCTTTGATCGGTTGAGCCGATCAGAACGGGTACTTGCCGTAGTTGGACTTGTCGACGTCGACCCAGGCCTCGCCGACGACGATGATGCCGTCACCAGCACCCTTCTTGACCGACACCTTCTCGTAGCCGGGCACGCCGAGATTCATGCCGTCCTTGATCTCTTCGCCCTTGATGACCATGTCGGCGACCTTGTTCATGACGTAGCCGGCATCCTTCGGATCCCAGAAGCTGATGCCGTCCACGGCGCCGGATTCGAGATAGGAACCGGTATCCTTCGGCAGGCCGATGCCGAACACGCAGGTCTTGTCCTGCAGGCCGGCCTCTTCGACGGCGCGGCCGATACCGATGACGTCGATGGCCGAACCGCCCTGGAAGCCCTTGATGTCAGGATATTTGCGCAGGATCTCGCGGGCCTTCTCATAGGCGCGGTTGGCGTCGTTGAAGGATTCGTTCTTCTCCGAGACCAGCTCCATTTCTGGGTACTTCTTGGCGTTTTCGGCGCCGCCGTCAGCCCACTGGACATGCGTCAGGCTGCCGAGCGAACCGACGAAGGACGTCCACTTTCCTGATTTGCCCATGCACTCGGCGATCTTCTCGTTGAAGCGGGCGCCGAACGCCTTGTTCTCGAAGGCTTCGATATCGACGAGCGTGTTCTTCATGCTGTCGGCCTCGTGGGTGATCACCTTGATGCCGCGCTGGGCGGCGCGCTTCAGCACGCCTTCGAGCGACGACGCATCCATCGGCACGACGGCGATAGCGCTGACCTTCTTGGCGACAAGATCCTCGATCAGGCGGGCCTGCTGGGCGGCGTCGGCCTTGCCCGGACCGATCTGGCTCGTGGCAACCGTGTCGTTGTCGTTGCCATAGGCGGTAACGCCCTCGGCCATGCGCGTGAACCAGTTCTCGCCGGTGACCTTGACGACGGTCACGATGCTGGGCTTCTCCTCGGCCGTGGCCGCCGCGGCACCCCAGATGGTGCTGAGTGCCACGGTGCAGGCGGCAATTTTACGAAAATCAGGCATAGTTCCTCCCATTGCGCCTTCGAAAGGAAAGAGCGGTGGCGCGCGAAGGCTCGCGCCCGGCCCGGACGGAAACGGGGTTAGCTGCGGACGGCCCTGAACCAGGCTCTGAAGTCGAAGCCGGAGGTGGTGATGAACACGAGCAGAAGAACGCCCCAGGCGAGGTCTCGGAAGAAGTTCGAGATGTTCATGAAGTTGAACAGGCTGGAGAGCATCTGCAGCGACGTCGCCGAAAGCACGACGCAGATGACTCGCCCATAGCCGCCCTCGGGGCGAACGCCGGCCATGACGGCGATCAGGATAGCGATGAGGACATAGGAGGTGCCGTAGTCCCACTTCACGCTCGAGGTGCGCGCGGCAATGACGATGCCGGCAACCGACGCCAATAGCCCACAAACCGTATAGGTCAGGAACAGGATGCGCTTTTCCGGGATGCCCGCGTAGCGCGCCGCCTTGGCATTGTTGCCGAGCAGAAGCAGACGTTGGCCGAAGGGCGTGAAACGCAGGATGGCGCCGATCGCGAGCGCGACGACCAGGAACAGAGCGAAGCATTGGGGCACGCTCAGGATCGTGGCATTACCGAAATCGTCGAGCGGCTCGACATAGCCGATGCTGAGCGCCGAACCATTGGTGAGAACGATCGCCAGGCCGGTAAAGAGCAATTGCGTGCCGAGCGTGGCGATGATCGGCGTCAATCCAACCTTCGCGATCAGGAAACCGTTCAGCATGCCGCCGACAAGGCCGACGCCAAGCGCTAAGCCGATCAGGCTCCAGGTGAAGAGAAGCGGAGCCTCGTCGGCGGGAATCACGTCGCGCAGAAAGAAGTAGGCGGCAACGCCCGAGAGATTGGCAAGCGCGATGCCGGAAAGGTCGATGCCGCCGTTGCCGGACATCATGGCCAGCATGACGCCAAGAGCGAGGAAGCCCAGTTCGGGAACCTGCGAGGCCATGGACTGGAAGTTATAGAGCTCGACGAAACTGGCGCCGACGAGCACCGCACCGGCCACAATGGCAGCAACGTTCACGGTGGCGAGAAAGCCGAGCTGCCGATCCATCTGAAAAGCCACGATGTCCCCTCCCATGCTGGCATCTGTGCAGACGGAAATGCTTCCCGGTTCTTCGGCTCCAGGCTCCTGTCTCCCCTGAAAACCAACCGACAACCCGCGTCCTCTGTACATTTCTGACATTTGCCAGTCATCGGTGTGTTTTGTCAACAGCGTTCTTCTAGCTGTCCTGTAACCGAAGTGGAGGGTGAGCGGAAATGCCGGGTTGCTATCCTTCTCCTCCGTGGAACGTCCTGCTTGGCGAGACTGCCAAAGCGTCCTCAACCCAAGCGTGACACCCGCCGGATTTGGAACGGCCAGGGCTGCAAACGGCAAGAATTGGGTGACAACGGGAGGCGAACGGTGGAGTTTGGCTCGGGCGCGTTACGCTTCGGCCTTCTGTTGAGCGAGCCATTCCCGAATGATGGTGGCGAGGCGTTGCGGCGCTTCCATCGGGACCATGTGGCCAGTGTCGGCGACGACCTCGAAGCTTGAGCCGACGAGCCCATTGTGAAGCTCCAGCGTTTCGGCGCGCGACCTCAACCGATCCTCTTCGCCGGCAATGACCAGGCTTGGGCACTGGATCGACGCCAGAGCGTCCCGTTCGTCCCTCCGCTCGATGAGAGATTGTCGGCGAAAGGCGTCGCCTCCCATTCGATGGCCTGCCGCCTGGATGCGATCGAGGATATCGGTCCGCCCCGCATTGTCGGGGTGCAGGGACGAGAGGATAGCCGATCGGCTGAGCCCCTTGAATGCCGTGCCAGCGGCCTGCCCGGCGACGACAGCCTTTCGCTGGCGCTCGACGTCGCTGTCGCCGCGCGCGGACGTGGCAATGAGGATCAGTGCGGTCACCCGGTCGGGCGCCTGCCGGACGATTTCCCGGGCGACGTAGCCTCCCATGGAGAAACCGGTGAGTATGAAGCGATCCGGGGCATCCATCAGCGTGCGACGGGCCATGGCTTCGATCGAGCCGTCTTGCGACAGGTCGGCATAGGTCGCGGGACCGTACTCGCCGAGTGCGGGAACCACATCGCGCCAGAGATCGGCGTCGAGCATGAAGCCCGGAACAAAGAGCATTGCCACAGTCGCCACCTCCCCGCACACCTGCTCGTAGATTGACCCTATCGGAAGAAATGGCGGCGGTCGTCAAGCGAGATGCCGCCTTCGGGCGGAAAGCCTCTTGCGCCCTGGCAGTCATGCGGCGCGAACCGTGCAGTGCGCCTGCCCCTTAGTCGACTTCCAAAGATCGGCTCAGCGCCGATTTCCAGCCGGCGATGAAATCCGCCGAGATGCGCGCCTGCGGTACCATCGTGTCGAAGCCGTGATAGGCGCCGGGAACCACGGACATTTCGACCGGCACGCCGGCCACGACGAGACGGGATGCGAAATGTATCGATTCCTGTGCGAACAGGTCGAGTGTGCCAACGCCGATCCAGGTGGGTGGTAGGCCGGCAAGATCGACGGCGCGTGCCGGAGCCGCCTCCGCCGGTGGTTCCGCCATCAGCGGCTTGCGACCGAGCAGGGAAGTCCAGCCAAAAGCATTCGACTGCGCGTTCCAGATGAAGGTTCCGACGTGAGCCGGTGGCAAGCGCAACACAGTGCGGTCGTCGAGCATTGGATAACGCAACAACTGGAAGCGGATCGGCCACTCGCCGCGGTCACGTACCCTCAGCGAGACGGCAGCGGCAAGCCCGGCGCCGGCACTCTCGCCCATCACGGCGATCCGCTTCCTATCAACGCCAAGTTCGACCGCAGCCTGATGCAACCAGCCGAGCGCCGCGTATGCGTCGTCGAGCCCAGCCGGGAACGGATGCTCGGGTGCAAGGCGGTAGTCGACCGAAACGATAAGCGCGCCCAGTTCCGCGGACAATTGCTGCAGTTCGGGAACGGCGACTTCGGGCTTGCCAACGACCAGTCCACCACCGTGAAGATGCAGGATTGCCGGCTTGTTCGGGCGCTCCGGCGCCGGATCCAGAACGACGACCCGCAGCTTCGGATTTCCCTCGCCGCCCGCGATGAAGCGTTCCTGTGGCTGGACGGCCAGCGGCGATAGCGCCGGCGGGAATTGGGCGTTGCGGATCATCTGGAGATTGTCCATGCCGAGGTCGAGAGGCGGAATGTTCCCGAGGATCGGCAATCTCGAGGATTCGTCCCTGATCGCCCGCAAGATCAGACGCACCGAAGCGTCTATCTTTGCAGCACCGGCGCTGATCGCGGCGCACGGCATGTCATTGCTGCCTTCCGACCTAACAACCTATCCGTTGATCGGCGGGCAGATCGCACCGGGCGAAAGCCAGACCTGGACACTTCACCATGCGGCGCAAGACCCGGTGAAGGTTGAGTTCAAGCCGCGCATGTGTGCCAACAGCGTCCGCGCCATCTCGGAGGCTATCGAGGCCGGGATCGGCATCGGCCGCCTGCCAGCCGTAATCGGCCGCAGGATGGTCGCCGAGGGAACCGAGCCGCGGCATGCTGCCCGGTGTCCGCCTGCTGATCGACGCGCTGAGCCGCGAGGCTGGCGCGTTCTTGTAAGTGATTTCGAAGTCAAACGGTGGTGCCGCCGCAATCACGCCAAGGGCCCGTACCCGAGAGAACAAAATTCGCCTGTCATAACTGACATGGTCGCGATGAGCGTGCCACCGAACAGCATTCCGACTGGTTAGTCAGATTTACCAGTATGGATCGAAATCGGCGTCTTATCGTTCCAATCTTCCCCGCCTACCTTTTGCGTCGACACTGCAACGCAAGACGGAGGAGGAACTGGACAGGGCCCGCTGACTTTCGGCGCTCCGAATGACAGCGCCTCCCCCAAATTCAGCAGACGCGGATAGGACGCGCGCTTGTCGCGCCCTCCCCGGCATCGAATAGCCGGAGGAACGGCGACGTTCGCGATCGTCGGATGTCCCAACAGACAATCTATCGAGGAGAGAAACGTGCTTGATCGCATTCAATCGCAATTCGCAGCCGCAGGTACGGCGGTTTTCCTGGGCCTTTCGCCGGAGGTCGCCTTCGCCCAATCCCTGGAGGAGCGTCGCGAACGCGGCGCCGCCGTCATCCGGACCCTCAACAATGGCGTGACGCAGCCCAACCTGGAACGGATGCGGCAGGAGTTTCCGTTCCTTGCCGATGCGACCGAGGCCTATGCCCTTGGCGACGTCTGGGCTCGCCCGGGTCTCGACAACAGGACGCGGCAACTGGCGGCGGTCGCCGCCTTCGCTGCGATGGGCCTGACGGAGCTGATGAATGTCCATGCCGGATACGCGCTCAACATCGGTGTTTCCGAGGATGAGCTCAAGGAAATCATCTACATGGTAACCGTTCCGGCCGGATTTCCCCGCGCCATTGCTGCCTCGCAATCCTTGTCGCAGCTCTTTGCCGAACGGGCCGAAGCGGGCAAGGACAAGTCTGCGGGAGAGCAGCCATGAACAATCTCCCCAAGCTTGCCGCCGCCACCCTTGTTGCCGGTCTGGCATCTGCCGACGCGCCGATCTCCCGTCAAGCCGTCGCGGAGGACGTCATGAGCAGCGAGGCTCAAAGCAAGCAAGCAGATCATCCCTATGTCGGCATGTGGGTGACCGAGGACGGGCGGATCCGCCAGGAACTGTTGCCGAACGGCCGTTATGACGAGGCGCGCGGAAACCGAAAGAGCGCCTATCAGGGGCGCTACGAAGTGACCGGCAACCAGATCGACTACTGGGATGACACCGGCTTTACGGCCGATGGCGAGTTCATCGATGACGTGCTGCACCATGGCGGCATGGTGTTTTACCGCGAAAGGTGATTGCGGAAGGGGAGCACGTGAAGACCGTCGTTACCGGGATCGCCCCGGTCCTTTGGTGCCAATGATGGTTGCCGCGTGTCTCCCGCCCCGCCTCTGCGGCCGCATGTCCATTGCGCCGTTTCTCGCGCGGGAGGTGGGGAAGAAGTGAAGGCTCTGCCGGGCTCTTGCGATCGCGGCAAGCCTTCTGGAGGCGATCACAGGCGCGGTAGAACTCGCGGTGACATTCTTTGATGCCTTGAAGGTTGTCGATCGGCGGGCCAAGATTGCATCATCACTCTGCCCAATCACACCGACACTGGTAAGTTGAGCCGTCCAATGGCCGTCGATCTTAATGCCATCTCCGTCTTCATGGCCGTCGCCGAGGCGCGGAGTTTTCGCGCGGCTGCCGAGCATCTGGGCGTTACCCGATCGGCCGTAAGCCAGTCTCTGCGGCGGCTGGAAGATCGGCTCGGCGTTGCACTCGTGCAGCGGACGACACGCAGCGTCAGCCTTACGGAGGCTGGCGCGCAACTTTACTTGCGCGTTGCCCCAGCCCTCGCGGAGGTCGGCCTGGCCCTGGACGCCACAGCCGACCGGGACATGGCCCCAACCGGGCTGTTGCGGCTGGCGGTGTCCTCGATCGCCGAAAGGTTTATATCAGGGGCGCTGCTCGCAAGCTTTGCCGAGGCCTACCCCACGATCCAGATCGATGTGACCGTCACGGACGAGGAGTTCGACATCGTGGCCCAAGGCTATGATGCCGGGGTGCGGCTCGGCGAAGTCATCGAGCAGGACATGATCGCAGTCCCGGTATCGGCCGAGCAACGCCAGACCGCTGTCGCGGCGCCATCCTATATCGAACGCTTCGGCAAGCCTTTGCAGCCATCGGACCTCGCGCTGCACCGCTGCATCGGTTGGCGTCCGGCGCCTCAAACTGCACCTTATCGCTGGGAGTTCGGCAAGGATGGGCGCGAGTTCGACGTGGCGGTGAACCCGCAGATCACCACCAACGACATGTCGCTGATGATCCGGACCGCCTGCGCCGGAGGCGGCATAACCTTCGGCATGGAGGAAACCTTCAGACCCTATGTTTCCGCGGGACAACTGGTGCCGCTTCTCGAGGACTATTTCCCGCCGTTCGCGGGCTTTTATCTCTACTTTCCCAATCGGCGGAACCTTGCGCCGAAGCTGCGCGCCCTCATCGAGCATGTGCGGTGGCGGCCCAACGCCGGATAGAGCGATCCGAAGCAGCTAAGCGACGATCTCGCGTACGAAGTCAAGAAAGGCGCAGAGTTTTGCAGGCATCAGGTCCGAGCGGCGATAATAGGCATGGAGCGGAAAGGTTTCTTCTGACCAGTCCGGCAGGATCTGGATCAAACCGCCGTCCGACAATTCGTTCCTGACATAGAGCTCGAGCAATTGCGCGATCCCCGCGCCGCTGCGGCAGGCGGCAATCAGCGAGCCCGTGTCATTGACCATGACCCGGCCGGTCGCCGCGAACGGTACGGCTTCGCCACGGCTCTGAAACTCCCAGGCGAAGGGGCGCCCGGTCGCCGGGTCGCGGATGAGGACGCATTGGTGCCCGTGCAAAAGATCGCCTGGCACTTGCGGCCTGCCATATTTCTTTAGGTATTGCGCCGACGCACAGGTGAACACACGCGTTTCCAGCAGCAGTTCCGTATGCATAGAATAGGCGCCAGGCTCGCCGAAGCGTACGGCAACGTCCGTCCCCTCGCCGACAAAATCGCCGATCGAGTCACGCACGAAGATCTCGACCGACAGTTCCGGATAGCGTTCGAGAAAGTCATTGATCCTCGGGGCGAGCACGAAGTGCCCGAAGGTCCCATCGACATTGATCCGCAGCTTGCCACGCACGTGCGTTTTGGTGCCGCCGGCCATGATCGCGGCCTCCTCGATTGCCGAAAGAAGTGGCGCGACGAGTTCATAAAAGCGCCGCCCCTCGTCCGTCAGCGAGATTGCCCGGGCGCTTCGATTGAAAATACGTATGCCGACGCGCTCCTCCAATCGGGCCACTGCGCGGCTGACCGCAGGCTGAGTCAACCCCATTGCTTCACCGGCCCGGGCAAAGCTGCCGGCCTCGACGACTGCTAAAAGCACTCCGATCCCGCTGAGCAAGCGCGCATCAAACGTCATGACAACTCATACTTTCAGTAATTTATCTCCTGCGAATTATGCATTTTTCTTCTCTCATGCCAGGCGTATCCTCCTCGCGATCAATAGACGGAACACCTGAAAGGCTTGGCACATGAGCAACAGCAACAAGGTTGCGCTGGTTACCGGAGCGTCGCGGGGCATTGGGGCGGAAATCGCCAGCGCCCTCGCCCGTGACGGCTTCAAGATTGTCGTGAACTGTGCGGGACGCACTGAGGCGGCCAAGGCGGTCGCGGACGAAATCATCGGCGGCGGTGGCGACGCACGCGTCATTCAAGCGGATGTCAGCGACGCCGGCGCGGTTGCCGCGATGTTCGACACGGCCACGCAAGCCTTCGGCGGGGTGGACGTCGTCGTAAACAGCGCCGGCATCATGAAGCTTGCACCGATTGCCGACGTCACCGACGACGTCGTCGACGACACCATCGCGATAAACCTGAAGGGCACGTTCAACGTCTGCCGCGAGGCGGCGAAACGACTGCGCAACGACGGCCGGATCATCAACGTCTCGTCGAGCGTGATTGGAATGCGCCTGCCGACCTATGGCATCTACATTGCCACCAAGGCGGCGGTCGAAGGACTGACCCAGGTGCTGGCCCAAGAGATGCGTGGCCGCGGAATTCGCGTGAACGCGATCGCCCCCGGGCCTGTCGCGACGGAGCTTTTCCTGAGCGGAAAGAGCCCTGAACTGCTGGACCGCATGGCAAAGATGAACCCCCTCGAACGGCTCGCTGAACCCGAGGATATCGCCCGTGTCGTCTCGTTCCTCGCCGGACCGGAAGGCGCGTGGATCAATGGCCAGGTCATCCGGGCAAACGGCGGCATGTGCTGAGCCGCACGCATCTCCTCACAACGAATGCTCATTCATGGAAGGAACTTCCCGCGACACAGGCTACCACGCATGCGAATGCCATGGTTCTGCCGGATCTGGGAGCAGCACCGGACTTTATCTGATCTTCAACCTCACCGCGGCCTTTGTCGCATTACTTGATGCTGAGGATCACAACGGGTGAAGTCGTGAGCTGGTTCGGCTGGGAAAAGCTCTTCAACGGCGACATGCCCCGTGACATCGAGCTTTTCCAGAGTCGGGGCCTCGATCCGGCCGCTCGCCTATCTGACTATCGCCTTGGAGCTTTTCGGCGGTATCGCAATTGCGCTCGGGCTTCTGACGCGCGCCCTCGCCTTCATGCTCTTCATCCAGATGATCGTCATTCTGGTTGTGGTGATGATCCCGCGCGGCACGGGCTTTCAGCTTTCGACGGTATGGATCGGCGTCTTTGCCTATCTCAGCGCCCATGGGATCGGACGCTGGGCGCTGGACCGGCCGATTGACCGGCAGGTCTGAGCGTTCCACCGCAGATCATGTGAGGCCAGGGTCTGCCTTGACCACGAGCGCCTGAATGGGCCGGTCGCGCGATAGCGCGGCGGGCCACCCAGCGGTTCGTTTCCGATACCGATCGGGAAGAAGTGTTGTGTTCCCTAAACCTCTTTGCTAGAGGTTCCTTGTCGTATTCAGCTTAGGCGAGCATTCATTCGCATCGCCATGACCCGAACCATCGGGGTCCGCAGCGCCGACACTCTCCCCCCCCAAAAAAAACGCTTCGATCCTTCCGGCGCCACGAACGGGCTAGACGTCTTCGCGCGCCGGTTCTCTCCTGCTTCTCAAGCTCAAGGACGATAATCCGTGCCCTCACGCTTCATTTTGCCCACCCTCGCGCTTGCCGTTTTCTTTGTCGGCGCGACCGAGTTCATGCTGTCGGCGATGCTTTCGCCCCTGGCCGTGGCCTTCGAGACGACGCCGGCGCACGCCGCATGGCTCGTCAGCAGCTACGCGCTTTCCTATGCCGTGGCCGCGCCGATCTTCGGCTACCTTTCCGATCGCATAGACCGTCGCCGACTTCTGCTCGTGTCGCTGGTTCTGTTCTCGATTGACGGCCTCGCGCTGACGATCGCGCCGAGCTTCGGGGCAGCGATCGTCCTGCGGGTCTTCGGCGGCCTGGCGTCGGCGGCTCTGATGCCGACGGCCTTTGCCCTGGTGGCAGACATCATCCCCGCGCACCGACAATCCGCCGCGATGGGAGCGGTGATGATCGGCATGACATCAGGCATCGTCTCGGGGCCGGTCATCGCCGGCGTCCTGACGGAGGCATTCGATTGGCGTGCGCCTTTCCTGGTGACTGCCGCCGGCTGCCTCACGACAGTTGCCATAGCCCGGAGTGCGATTCCCGCCCGGGCGGGAAATCCCCCAGTGCCGAAGATGAGGCGTCCTGTCTGGCTCGGCCGTGGCAATTTGATCCGCCCCCTGGCCGCGAAAGGCCTTTGGAACGGAACGGCTGTCGCCGGTTTCCTTCTTGCCGGCGAGGTCCTGCGGCTTCGTTATGACCTCGGCGTTGCGGCCACCGGCGTCTCCATCTCGGCTTTCGGTCTGGGACTCTTGCTTGGCAACCTCGGCGTCGGCCGAGCCGCACGGCTGTTTCGCGGTGACGATCGCACGCTGATCGTTGCGCTGTTCCTCCTGAGTGCGGCGGTCGGCGGCTTCATGCTCAACCCCCTGTCGTTCACGGGGGACCTCGTTTTCCTGACGGCATGGGGCTTTGCCTTGGGGCTCGCCGCACCGACGAGCACCGCCATTCTTGCGAGCCTCGCCGGAGAGGAAAAAGGTCAGGTGCTTTCGCTTTCGGAAAGCCTCAACAACCTGACGATCCTGGCCGTGCTGCCGCTTGCTGCGATGCAGCTCGACGCGACTGGTGCAACTGGAGCGGCGCTGGTCCTTGCCGTATTCCTCGCGATCGGTGTTTTCCTCGCGATCGCGGACCTTGCCACCCGAAAGCCGACAGCGCCGTGAGACCTGTCTCGCGGGGGAAGGCCTGAGTCGGGGCGAACGAGGCGGCGGGGCAAGAACCGCGCCTTGCCGGCAAGCTCCGGGGCGTCCTCAGAGGAAGGCTGGCCAAGAAAGTGCCCGTGCGAGCCTAACCTCCCGCCCCGACAGCTCATTTTTTCGCGCGCAGCGTCATCCGGTGGTTGCCCGCCTATCGGAGGATGCATAAGCTCCCCGCCGCGCGGCATCGCCGCAGGCCGTTTCACGGCATCCTGGAGTCAAGAAATCAACCATGACAGTCGCCATCCCTGCCGTGACACGCCCGAAGACGCATCTGGCCGTCCTGGTCGTTCTCGGGGTCACCCATCTCCTCAACGACCTCATGCAGTCGCTGATCCCGGCCGCCTATCCGATCCTGAAGGACGCCTATGCGCTCGACTTCGTGCAGATCGGCATGATCACCATGACCTTCCAGATTGCCGGGTCTCTGCTGCAGCCGGCGATCGGCATGGTCACGGACAAACACCCCGCCCCCTATTCGCCAGTCGTCGGGATGATGTTCACGCTCTCGGGCCTGGTCAGCCTCGCCCTTGCCGATAGCTATGCCATGATCCTTGTCTCTGTCGCGCTGATCGGCATCGGGTCGTCCATTTTCCACCCGGAAGCCACGCGCATGGCGCGCTATGCCGCCGGCGGCCGGCAGGGATTGGCGCAGGGACTGTTTCAGGTCGGCGGCCAGGCCGGCGGCGCACTCGGTCCGGTTTTTGCCGCGGTGATCATCGTTCCCTGGGGGCAGCCGAGCCTCGCCTGGTTCGCCGCCCTGGCGTTGCTGGCAATGGTGCTTCTCGCGTGGATCGGCGGCAAGCAGCGGGAGATCAGCGCCGCATTCATGGCGCTGCGGGCGGACAGCAAGAAGGCGGGCAGCATCCGCCACGCGCCGGCGACGATTGGCGCCGCTCTGGTGGTCCTGACGCTGCTGATGTTCACCAAGAACGCCTATGGCGAAAGTTTCCGCTCGTTCTACACCTTCTACCTCATGGAGAAGTTCGGTCTCTCCATCCCTTCCGCACAGATGATGTTGTTCATCTTCCTGCTTGCCTCGGCCGCAGGCGCACTGATCGGAGGGATTGTCGGCGATCGCATCGGACGCTACCGGATCATCTGGATCTCGGTTCTGGGGCCGCTTCCCCTGACGCTGATCCTGCCACATGCCGATCTGTTCTGGACCGGCGTGCTGACGGTGATGATCAACCTGATCATGGCAAGCGCCTTCGCATCGATCCTGATCTACGCCATCGAGCTGTTGCCGAACCGCATCGGGCTTATCGGCGGGCTGTTCTACGGCTTGAACTTCGGTCTCGGCGGCATTGCGGCAGCGCTTCTCGGGATACTGGCCGATAGCTACGGCGTCGAAACGGTCTACTATATCTGCTCGTTCCTTCCGCTTGCGGGGCTTCTCGCGTGGTTCCTCCCGAAGATCGAGGAAGGTCATTCTTGACGAACGTCTCCCGCTCTCTCGACGGAGAGAGCGGGAGAGGACATTCCCGATTGTGGGATGACGCAACGCGTTTCATACTCGCCCTGCGTCGGCGGCAGCAGCGTTCTAAAGAGAGGATAGTGACATGCATGAACTTGCAATTCTTGCCTCCATCCTGGGCGTCTTCCTGCTTGGAGCCATGAGCCCCGGGCCGAGCTTCATCGTGGTGTCGCGGATCGCGATCGCACGGTCCCGCGCCGATGGATTGATGGCAGCGGTCGGCATGGGCATTGGCGGCTTTTTCTTCGCCTGTATTGCGGTCGCCGGCCTGACGGCGATCCTTCTTCAGGTTGAATGGCTCAACATCCTCCTGAGGCTCGCCGGTGGCGCCTATCTCGTCTGGATCGGCATAAGCATCTGGCGGGCCGCACCGCAGAAGATAGTGATTGCCGAGACACCCGCCGACCAGCCGAGCACGCTCTGGAAATCCCTGCTACGGGGGCTCTTCGTTCAGATCTCCAACCCGAAGACGGCGATCTTTTACGCCTCGATGTTCGCCGCGCTGTTGCCGTCGCCGGCGCCTACCTGGATGCTTCTCGCCCTGCCCCCGCTGCTCTTCATCAACGAGTTCGCGTGGTACGCAATCGTCGCCCTCGGCTTTTCCTCCCACGGCCCGCGGGTCGTCTACCTGCGCTCCAAGACCTGGATCGACCGCGCCGCCGGCGCCGTGGTGGGCGCACTGGGGCTGAAGCTGATGACGGATAGCGCACGAACAATCGCCTGACGGCGCCTGTTCGCAGCGTTGCCTTATCCGAACGACCGGTCGGCCGCCGGCACCTAAATCCGATCACCGGACGGGACGCCGCAACAGGGCGAGCGTATTCAGCGCGGTGATGACGGCGAGCGGGAACTGGGCGATCCCCGTCAATTCAAAAAGCAAATTATCCGGCAACCGGTACACGGGCTCGGGAAACAGGGACCGTGCTGCATCTGTTCCGAAGCCGAAATAGGCGGCGTTCTTGACCACATGGTTCCAGCCGCCCTCGTAGATGCCGATCATTGCGACCGGAAAGGCAAGCACGACAAGGGCGGCCAGCCAGGTCGCGACACGTCCAGCCGTGGTCCCGCTCCTCGACCGGCCAACGAACAGGGCGGCCACAATGACTATTGCCGCCGGCACGGCCAACTGGACGATATGGAGACGCCACGGTGTTTCATAGATGTAGGCGCCATAGGCGTGATGCAGGCTCGTCAGGGTGAGCAGGAAAAGCGCGCAGGCACCCGCTTTTCGAAATGGGGAAGAGAGAGGGGACGTTGCAGAAAGCGCAACCATGGCTGTTCCTCGATGTTGACTAGACGACATTCGGCTAGCACGATCCGGAACACGGTGTTCGGAAGTTGCGAAACAGAAGGGCGCCTCGTGTACCGAATGGGACTGCAACGCGCGCTCGTTCGGAAAAAGGAGAACAAACTTGCCGATCGATCGACGCGTGGCCCGAACGCGCACGGCGCTCTATGAAGCTCTTCTCGCCTTGATACGCCGCAAGCACTACGAACTGATCACCGTCGAAGACATCCTGACCGAGGCGAATATCGGGCGGTCGACGTTCTATGCGCACTTCACGTCGAAAGACGACCTTCTGAAACGCAGTCTGGAGCGTCTGCGCGATCTGCTGGTGACTGCAAAAGACAAGACGATCTCATCGCCACGCGAGCGGGAGCGAGAAGAGGCGTGGGATCCCAGCCGCGCCTTGTTCGAGCATGTCGCCGAACACGTGGACATCCAGGTCGCGCTTGCCGGCGGACGCGGAGGCGGCATCGTTCGCGATGCGGTTGACGAGGTGCTTGCGGAGGTCCTTCGCCAGTCGCTCCCCGCCACGATGCATGCCGCTCTTCCGCGTGACCTCGTGATCCGTCACATGGTCTCCACGTTCAACGCCGTTCTGCGCTGGTGGCTGGAGGAGCGACCGGAAATGCCTCCCCGGGAAGTCGATGCTGCGTTCCGAAAACTTGTACTTGATGGCCTGCCGCCGGAGACATGCCGGCCCTTCATCATGACGTCGTGACCGACAGCCTGCACGGCAACCGGATTTTGCTTCGCTGCGCGCACGGCGAGATCGCTGCGGGAAGATCGGGCGCCTATTCGGCGCACAGCATTCGGGCGTCGAAAGCGCTTTGCTCTTTGTTGAAGCGCACTGCGATGGCCTTCTTCAAACCATCCGGGTGCACTTGAAGCACGCCGTCGGCCTGGCCGGTTTCGGCAGGCGTCTCGATCTGCCGATAATTCACGAGGCCGGGCACGAGATCCACCTGCTCGACATAGCCCGGTACTTCGAAGCTATAGACGATGTCCGTCGAGACGAGTTCGAGGTTCACCATCGCGCCGGCGGGAAGCGTGAACCGAGCGCCAACGGCGCATTGGACGGTGGGATCATCTTCGAGACGTTGGCCTGGCTTGCGGTATTCGAGCGTGAGCGCGCCCTTATCCGCCCTCAATAGGATCGTGAGGTCATCGTCAGTAGACGCGGCCTCCTCTGCTGTTGCCATACCCGACGATACGAAGGCCATGGTAAGAAAGAAGATGATCCTTGACGCCCAAGTCATTGTTCGGTCTCTCCTTTAGATCGGCAGTCGATAGACCGCCGATGGTCCAATTCGACCCAAAGGTGATAGCTTTGCCAGGCTCAACCGGCAAGGCGGTTCGCTGTCACTTGCGCGACTTAGCCGGTCGACTGCCCGCCCGACGCCTGAACGACGGTGACGGCGATCATGTGGAAGACGTCGTCGGCGTTGCAGCCGCGCGAGAGATCGTTGGCAGGCTTCGCAAGCCCCTGCAGGATCGGGCCGATGGCGGTGGCGCCGCCGATGCGCTGGGCGATCTTGTAGCCGATGTTTGCTGCGTCGAGGTTGGGGAAGACAAAGACATTGGCCTCGCCATGCAGCGCCGATTGCGGCGCCTTTGCCGCGCTGACGGCCTCGACAAAAGCGGTGTCGAATTGCAATTCCCCGTCGATCACCAATCCCGGCGCTGAGGCATGGGCCAGGCGCGTCGCCTCCACCACCTTCGAAACGCGCTCATGCGCGGCACTGCCGGCCGTCGAGAACGAGAGCATCGCCACCTTCGCCGGTTTGCCGGAGAGCGCCTCGTAGGAGCGTGCCGAGGTCACGGCGATATCGGCAAGGCCTGTGGCGTCAGGATCCACAACCAACCCGCAATCGGCGAAAACGAAGGCGCCCTTCTTTTCGTGGTGCGGCGCGCAGAGCATCATCAGGAAGAAGCTCGACACCAGTCCGACATCCGGTGCCCGGCCGATGGTCTGGAGTGCGGCGCGCACGGTATCGGCGGTGGTGGCGACAGCGCCCCCGACCGTTCCGTCTGCCTGATCCTCGCGGACCATCATGGCCGCAAAGACAAGAGGCGAGCGTACGGCTGCTGCCGCGGCCGCTTCGTCGACACCCTTGCTACGACGGAGATCGTGGTAGGCAACGGCAAGGTGCTCAGTCAGCGCAGACGAAGTCGGATCCTCGATGCGGATTTCGTCTGGTGCGCCGCCGGCGGCGTGCAACTCCTCCGCGACGATTTTCCTGTCGCCGACGAGCGTGATCTTGGCGATACCGGCGCGCACGGCGCGCAAGGCGCCTTCGACGATGCGTGGGTCTTCGCCCTCGGCGAGCACGATATGGCGCGGGGCGGCTTTAGCGGCCTCGATAATGCGATCGAGCGGTTTCATCAGGCGTGCCCCAGATAGTGAATGCCGACGAGGATGAAGAGAGCGATGAAGACGGTTTCGGCGACGATCAGCGCGACGGCGTCGCCACCGACATCGAGCACGCGGCGAAGCGACGTGCGCATGCCGACGGCGACGATGCCGGCAAGCAGCGCCCAGCGCGACGTTTCCATGCCGGCCTTGGCCACCAGTTCCGGCACGAAACCGAAGGAATTCAGCGCTGCAAAGATCAGGAAGGCGACGACGAAGCCGGGCAAGAGCGGCGGGCGCTTACCGGTCTCGCCCTCAGGCTGCGGTACTTTGCGCAGTGACAGCGAAAAGATGAGCACGACCGGCGCCAGCATGGTGACGCGGATCAGCTTGACGAGCGTCGCCGTTTCGCCCGCCTCCGGCGAGACCGAGAAGCCTGCGCCGACGACCTGCGCGACGTCATGGATGGTGCCACCGAAGAAGATGCCCGTGGCGCGCGCGTCGAGCCCCATGGTCTGGGCGAGGATCGGATAGGCAATCATCGCAAGTGTCGAGAGCACGGTGACCGAAAGCACGGTGAAGATCAGGTTGCGCTCGGAGAACTCGTTCTTGGGAAGAACGGCTGCGATCGCCATCGCTGCAGACGCTCCGCAGATTGCGACCGAACCGCTGGTGATAAGCGCCAGCCGCCAGCCACGCCCGAGAAGCTTTGCGGCAAGCAGGCCGAAGCCGATGGTCGCGGCGATGGCTGAGATGAGGAGCAGGATCGTGCTTGCGCCAAGCCCGATGAGGAGGTCGACGCTGATGCGCATGCCGAGCAGCGCCACACCGATGCGCAGCACCTTCTTGGCACAGAAATCGATGCCGGCGACGCAACGCCCTTCCTCGGACAGAAAGTGAAAGGCGATGCCGAGCAGGAGCGCCATGAGCATGGCCGGCGCGCCGTAGTGGTCGGAAAGGAATTGGGCAGCGACGGCCACCGCCGCGGTAACGGCAAAGCCAGGCCAGTAGGCCGCAAAGCCGGAGGGCACGCTTCGGAAGCGTTCGTGGACGGAGGCGACGAAGGTCATGGTTCTGTTCCGGTCATCTGCGGGAGGCTTCGCCCCGCCCGGGTACCGGGCGGGGCTTGACGTAATCGAGGATCAGGCCCGCTTCTGGGGACGCATGTCGGCGCGATCGATACCGGCAACGGGCACCGGCTTCTTCATCGCGTCTCGGCGGAAGGGTTCGCCGAGCTCCTGGTTGAGGATGACTTCGATGAAGGTTGTCACGCCCTTCTTCTGGTCGGCGATCGCAGTGGACAGGGCTTCGGTGAGAGCTGCGGTCGTGTTGACCGCCACGCCCTTCAGGCCGCAGCCTTCCGCCACCTTGGCGTAGGAGAGGTTGGGGTTGAGCTCCGTGCCGACGAAGTTGTTGGCGTACCAGAGCGTCGTGTTGCGCTTTTCGGCACCCCATTGGTAGTTGCGGAAGATCACCATCGTTATCGCCGGCCATCCCTCGCGGCCGATCGAGCCCATCTCGTTCATCGAGATGCCGAAGGCACCGTCACCGGCAAAACCGACCACTGGCACATCAGGGCAACCGATCTTGGCGCCGACGATCGACGGGAAACCGTAGCCGCAGGGGCCGAACATGCCCGGCGCCAGATATTTGCGGCCCGCTTCGAAGGTCGGATAGGCATTGCCGATCGCGCAGTTGTTGCCGATGTCGGTGGAGATGATCGCTTCCTTCGGCAGGGCCGCCTGGATCGCACGCCAGGCCTGGCGCGGTGACATGCGGTTCGGCTCGCGCGAGCGTGCGCTTTCGTTCCATTCCGTGCCCGGATCATCGTCCTCGTGATCCATCGAGGAGAGTTGCTGCTGCCAGGCCGAGCGGGTCTGGTGGATCGCGGCCTTGCGCTCCTCGCGGCCGGCATCGCCGGCAGACGGCGAGAGCAGCTCCAGGATCTGGCGGGCGACCTGCTTGGCATCGCCGCAGATGCCGACCGACACCTTCTTGGTAAGCCCGATCCGGTCGGCGTTGATGTCGACCTGGATGATCGAGGCGTTCTTCGGCCAGTAGTCGATGCCGTAGCCCGGAAGCGTCGAGAACGGATTGAGCCTCGTGCCGAGCGCCAAGACAACATCGGCCTTGGAGATCAGCTCCATCGCAGCCTTCGAGCCGTTGTAGCCGAGCGGGCCGACCGACAGGCGATGGCTCCCCGGGAAGGCGTCATTGTGCTGGTAGCCGCAGCAGACTGGCGCGTCGAGACGCTCGGCGAGCTTCATGGAATCGGAGATGGCATTGCCGATGACGACGCCGGCGCCGTTGAGAATGACCGGGAATTTTGCCTCGGACAAAAGCTTGGCCGCTTCGGCAATCGCCTGCGGGCCACCAGCCGGGCGCTCGAAGCGAACGATCGCCGGCAAGTCGACGTCAATCACCTGCGTCCAGTAGTCGCGCGGAATGTTGATCTGCGCCGGCGCACAGCCGCGCCAGGCCTTTTCGATCACCCGGTTGAGGACTTCAGGGATACGCGAGGGATCGCGTACTTCTTCCTGGTAGCAGACCATCTCCTCGAACATCGCCATCTGGTCGACTTCCTGGAAACCGCCCTGCCCGATCGTCTTGTTGGCCGCCTGCGGCGTGACCATCAGAAGCGGCGTGTGGTTCCAGTAGGCGGTCTTGATCGCGGTGATGAAGCCGGTGACGCCGGGGCCGTTCTGGCCGATCGCAACCGACATCGTGCCCGTGGCGCGGCTGAAGCCGTCGGCCATCATGCCGGCATTGGTCTCATGGGCGCAGTCCCAGAATTTGATGCCGGCCTTCGGGAACAGGTCCGACACCGGCATCATGGCCGAGCCGATGATGCCGAAGGCATGTTCGAGGCCATGCATCTGAAGAACTTTGACGAAGGCTTCCTCGGTGGTCATTTTCATGGGGTGGTTCCTTTCCTGGTATTATTTCAGAGAGTTAGAGGATCTCGTCACGGAGGTAGTACCAACGGTACATTCCCCATTGGCCGAGCCGTCGGAACGGCGTCAGAAGCCCGTGGCCCGGCAGAGGCGAAGTGAAGATGGGAAGGTCGAGGCCGCCGCCTTTGCCGGCGACCATCTGGGCCATGCGACGGCCGGCCTGGGCGGAATACATCACGCCGTTGCCGCCATAGCCCATGGCGTAGAACAGCCTCTGGCTCCGGTCCGGCTGGAAGATGCGCGGCATCATGTCGTGGCTGACATCCACCCACCCCCACCAGGAGTAGTCGATGTCGATGCCGCGGAGTGCCGGGAACTTGCGGTAGAGACCGGCAAGCAGAAGCTCGAGATGCTTCGGATTGCTCGCGTCGCGTCCGGTGATGGCGCTGCGGCTGCCGATCTGCACCCGGCCATCCGGCAGCATGCGATAGTAGTGACGCAGCGTCCGCGTATCAGTGAGCGGGATGCGCGCCTTGAAGTTCAGCGCCTTCTGCTCGCTTTCCGTCAGCGGCCGAGTGACGATCGAGTTCGACAGGATCGGCATCAGTCGGTGGCGGGTGAGCGCGTTCATGCCGGGTGACGTGTAGCCGGCCGTCGCAATGCAGACGGCACGCGCCCGCACCGTTCCGCCAGGCGTCGTCAGGTAATGCATGCCGCCCTTGGCGGTGCAATCAAGTACCGGGCTCGACGTATGCACCTTTGCCCCCAGCTTGCGGGCAAGCCTGAGGTAACCGAAGGCGAGCTTGGCGGCATGGATGCCCATGCCATCGGGCTCATACATCGCCCCGCGTGCTTCCTCGTCGCGAACGAAATCGCGGTGGATCTCGTCGCGCGAGACCATGCGGGCGCGATAGCCGAAGGTATCGTTGAGAACGCGAACCTCGCTTTGCAGCGCCGGCAGCATCTTGTCGCGGTGGGCGATATAGAGATGGCCGCCATCCTGCGGATCGCAGTCGATTTCGGGCTCGCGGACGAGAGAGCGAAAGAGGTCGAAACCCTCGGAAATCTCCGCATGCATCTTGCGGGCAACGTCCACGCCCCAGCGGGCGATCCATTGCGAGCGCTTCAGGCGGCCGGCGGAAATCTGTGCCTGCCCGCCGTTGCGGGTGCTGCAGCCCCAGGCGACGCCATTGGCCTCCAGAACCGCTGCCTTGATGCCGTGCTCGCGCGCCAGATGAATGGCGCAGGAGAGACCGGTATAGCCGGACCCGATGATCGCAACATCGACATCGATATCGCCCGTGATCGGACCGTCGTCCTCCGGTTCGGGACCGGCGGTGCCGATCCAGTAGGTCGGCGCATAGTCCTTGCCCGTGCCGGGGCTGCGGGCATGGTTGGGGTCATAGGCCGGGTCAAACGGCTCTCTTTCAGGCTTCAAGGGTGTGGCGCGCAGTTGCATGGCTCTAGCTCCAGGCCATCAGTAGCGGGGTTGCAGGACCGGGCGGTTCTTGCGGAACGCCTGCTTGCGCACGATCTTGCCGTTGCGGAAGGTGAAGAGGTCGCAGCCTTCTGCCTCGATGCGGCTGCCGTCGGCAGCGGTGCCGGAGAAGGTCCACTCGGACACGCCGCGATCGCCTTCGACGAAGTGGCTGTGGTTGCCCCATTCGGCGTCCGGCATCGATTTCCAGACGCCGCTGAAGGCATCTGCGATCGGACCGGTACCGACGAAACGGTTGCCGTAGACCTCCGGGCCGCCGACGGCGTTGAATACGCAATCTTCGGCGAAGAAGTGCATGACCCCGTCGATGTCATGCCGGTTGAAGGCATCGAACAAGGTTTTGAGATCGGTTGCCGTCAGTGTCATGGTCCAGTCCTTTGGCTTGGTCGTAAGGCATGGCTTCGCCGGAGACGGGAAAGGCCGTCTTCAAAAGGCCGCCAGGCCGTATTCAATTGAAGTGTCGGAGGTGGTCGCCGGTTAGAGGCGGCCCTTCCAGGGGATCAGCGCCTTTTCGAGGTAGCGGATCAGAAGATCGAAGGCGAAGGCGAAGATGCCGATGATGAAGATGCCCATGATCACCGTGTCGCTTTCGAGGTTTTCGGCGGCATTCAAAACCATGAAGCCGAGGCCTCGGTTGGCCGCCACCATTTCGGCGGCAACCAGGGTGGTCCAGCCGACGCCGATGCCGATGCGCATGCCGGTGAAGATCTCCGGCAAGGCCGCCTTCATGATCACCTGACTGATGACCTGCCCGCGGGTGGCGCCCATCGCATAGGCAGCGTGGATCTGTTCCGTCGAGACCGAACGCACCCCTGCCCTTGCGGCAATTGCCATCGGCGCAAAGATCGCCAGATAGATCAGGAACACCTTCGGGAACTCACCGATGCCGAGCCAGATGATGACGAGCGGCAGGTAGGCGAGCGGCGGCAACGGCCGGTAGAATTCGATGATCGGATCGAACAGGCCGCGCACGAAGCGATTGACGCCCATGAGCACGCCAATCGGCACGGCGGTCAGCAGCGCCAGCAGGAAAGCGCCGAACACGCGGCCGATACTGGCAAGCGTGTGCTGCATCAGCGTCGAGTTCGAAACACCGTCGGTCATCGCCAGCATGAACTTGTCCCAGACCGCCAGCGGCGACGGCAGGAACAGCGGCTTGACCCAGCCGCCTTCGGTCACGAGGAACCAGAGAGCGACGATGACGACCGTCGTCGAAAAGCTGATGAGGCCGCTGCTGCCTTCACCGGGCGCGCCGAAGATCTTGCCGGCCTTTACGGGCTTGGCGCGTGTCACTCTGTCAAGCATGGGCCACCTCCGGGTTGCCGGACGCACGTTCGTCGCCATAAATGATGCCGAGCACTTCTTCGCGCATGCGGATGAATTCCGGGCTGGATTTGATCGCGCGCGCATTGCCCTCGGCGAGGAACCGCTTGTTGAAATTGAGCTCGTAGGTGTGGGTGATGCGGCCCGGGCGCGGCGACATGACGATCAGCCGCGAGCCGAGGAACAACGCTTCTTCCACACTGTGGGTGATGAAGAAGAACATCTTGTTGGTGAGCTGCCAGACCTTGAGCAGCAGCTCCTGGATGGTCTCGCGTGTCAGCGCGTCGAGTGCTGCCATCGGTTCGTCCATCAGGAGCATCGCGGGATCGCAGGTCAGCGCCCTTGCGATGCCAACACGTTGCTGCATGCCGCCTGAGAGGTGATAGATCATGTGGCGGTGGAAATCCTGAAGGCCGACCAGAGCTAGGTTCTTGGTGGCAAGATCCCGCCGGGTCGCCTTGTCGACGCCGCGCAGCTTGAGGCCGAACTCGGTATTCTCGATGACGTTCAGCCACGGCAGAAGCGCGTGCTTCTGGAAGACGACGCCGCGCTCGGCGCCAGGTCCGTTGACCTGGTGGTTGCCAAGGGTGATGTCGCCTTCCGACGGGGCCATGAAGCCCGCCATCAGGTTGAGCAGCGTCGTCTTTCCGCAGCCCGATGCGCCCAGCGCAACGACGAAGTCTCCGCTGTTGATGGTAAGGTTGACGCCTTTCAAGGCGATGATTGCCTGGTCCGAATAGAGGCCCGGGTAGGTCAGACTGATGTTTCTGACGCTCAATGTTTCCATGAGAAATGCCTCCCTGCACCTCGGTCACGGTCTATGGTGGTGCGCCGGCCGCTCCTCAACGGCCGGGGCAATCGACAGATTAGCCTATTGTGCGGCCGCCTTGGCAAAGTCGGCGTTCACATAAGGCGCGTAGTCGTCGAGCGACTGGCTGATCTGCTTCTGCTCGACGAGGAACTTGGCGCTTTCGGTCAGTGCACGCGTGGCGCCGCCGCCGAGCCAGACCTCGGAGGCCTGCTCATCCGCATTCGGGAACGAAAGCAGGCGCAAGGCTTCGACGGTGCTCGGGCCATCGCCGCCGATCAGCTTGACGATGCCTTCCACTTGCGGCGACTCCTCCGTCCACGCCGCCTTGTTGGCGTTGTAGTCGGCATAAGCGTCTGCCAGAACCTTGGTGAAGGCTTCCATCAGCTTCGGGTTCTCCGAGGCCCAGGCCTTGTCGACCACCAGCCCGTCGAAGGTCGGCACGCTAGCCGCGCCAATCACCTCGGAATCCGAGATCGTCTTGCCGGTCTTCTGGATTTCTGAGAGCGCCGGCGGCCAGACATAGGCCGCGTCTATATCGCCACGCTGCCAGGCGGCAACGATCTGCGGCGGCTTCAGGTTGAGGATTTCCACCTCGCGCGGATCGACGTTCCAGACCTTGTTCATACCGACCAGCAAGTGAAAATGCGACGTCGAGACGAAAGGCACGGCGACCTTCTTGCCCTTGAGATCGGCCGGCGTCTCGATGCCCGAGCCCTCGCGGGCGACTAGCGCTTCCGACTGACCGATATTGTCGAGGATCCAGAAGAGCTGCAGTTCGACGCCGCGCGTCGCGGCAGCCGCAGTACCGGTCGAACCGAGAACGCCGATCGGCACGTCACCGGAGGCAAGCGCCGTAGTGATGTCGCCGGCCGAGCTGAATTGGCGCCAGTCGATCGAATAGCCGGCCTCCTTGGCGGCTGCATCGAAGCGGCCATCGGCGATCGCAGCCACGAACGGGCCAACGATCTGCTGATAGCCGACGACGAGTTTCGTTTCGGCATAAGCGACGCCGGATGCGGCCAGGCTCGCGACAATGCTGGCGGCTGCGGCCAGTCGTCTGAAATGTCCATGTAGCATTTGTCTTCCTCCTCTTTGTTTATTCGCTGACCGTTTCTCCGGTCTTGCTGATGACGATAAGGCCGAGATCCGGCTTGCGTTATATCCAGTCTGGAAGTTGAATAGATCCAGTTTAACGCCGTCGGGGGAGCAGGCGTCGTGCAGATGAACGTTTCCGAAACCATTTTTTTCATCGATCGCGACAGTGGGATCGGCCTGCAGGCGCAGTTGCGCGAGACGGTCGTTTCGGCCGTGCTCGCCGGAAGGGTGCAGCCGCGCGCGCATCTGCCATCCAGCCGCAAGCTCGCCGACTATCTGCGAATATCGCGCATCACGGTGACACTCGCCTATCAGGAACTGATCAACCAGGGCTATGTCGAGGCGGTCAACCGCAGCTCCTATCGCATCTCCGGCAATCCGCCGGGCATGGATGTGGAAGGGGAGCGCCGATCCGCCGGCTCCAATCCGATCGACTGGAGCCGCAAGATCAAGATGAGCTTTGGCGTCGTGCGCCAGGTCGCCAAGCCGCTGGACTGGCGGCGCTATCCATTCCCCTTCCTCTATGGCCAGATGGACCCGACACTGTTCGATCTCAATGCCTGGCGCGACTGTGCCCGCCGGGCTCTGGCGCGAGAGGATTTCGTGCTGATGGCGAGCGACTTTGCCGCGGCCGACGATGTGCGGCTGGTCAACTACATCTGCTCGCGCACGCTGCCGCGCCGGGGCATCCATGCCACGCCGGACGAAATCCTCGTCACCGTCGGCGCGCAGAATGCGCTCTGGATCGTGACCCGTCTGATCCTGGAGAAGGGCTCCGCCGCCGTCTGCGAAAATCCCTGCCATCCCGATATCAGCGCCTCGCTGCTGTTGAGCGGCGCCGACGTCACCACCGTCGATGTCGATGTCGAGGGCCTGTCACCGGATGCCTTGCCGGAAAACGTCGATGCCGTCTTCGTGACCCCGAGCCACCACTCGCCGACCGGCGCGACTATGCCAGTGGATCGGCGTACGCAACTGCTGCAGGCTGCGGAAGAACGGGATTTCGTCATCGTCGAGGACGATTACGAGTTCGAGATCAGCTACCTCGCTCCGCCTTCCCCGGCGCTGAAGGCGCTCGATCCGTCAGGCCGGGTGCTCTACATCGGCAGCTTCTCGAAATCGCTTTTTCCCGGGCTTCGGCTCGGCTACCTCGTGGCGCCAGCCCCCTTCATTCGCGAGGCGCGTGCGCTTCGCTCGCTGATGTTGCGCCACCCGCCCGGACACCTTCAGCGCACCGCAGCCTATTTCCTGGCGCTCGGCCATTATGACGCCGTGCTCCACCGGATGCGGACCGAATATCACAAGCGCCACGTAATCATGGCCGAGTCACTGCGTAGGGCGAACCTGAAAGTCGCAGGCTCCTCGACCTTCGGCGGCACGTCCTTCTGGATGGAGGGACCGGAAGGGCTCGATGCCGACCGGCTGGTCAGCGAATTGCGGCAGGACGGCGTGCTGGTCGAATCCGGCTCGCCCTTCTTCCCCAGAAGCGACCAGCCCTGCCGCTACTTCCGGATGGGATATTCGTCCATTCCAAGCACAAGCATTGCCGAGGGCGTCGCCCGGGTTCGCGCCCGCATCGACAGTCTTTGCGGCGGCAGCGAGCAGGCCTCCGTGGCGAAGTGACAGGTTGACCGCTTGTGGCTTTCCCTATCGAGCTGGCCGTAGCGTATCTTGGGCTAAGGCGTCCTCTCCATTGCCCGGAATGTTGCTCGCGCCTGGGCCGATCAATCGGTCATTTGGATTGTCGCCATAAGCGTATTCAAGATTGTCGACAAAGACGTTGACAAATACTTTTGGCGTGCGATGGTGCCGCTTAGCAGCAACGAGCTAGGGAGGAGCAGGTTGATGCAAGGGCTCCAGAAGACCGCGCACTCGCACGATGTATTGCAATGCCGCACGCACGAGCCCGCACCGCCGGGCCGGCTCGCCTGACATCTCCTCGTTCGATCGCCATTGCGGCGTCCAACACTGGCCTCGGGTTTCTGAACCGCCTCCATGAAGCGGCGCAGAGATATGCCCCTGTTCGAGTTGATGCTTGGTGTTGGCCATCGAATGACCGCCGATCGACAACGGGACTTGGTGCTTCAAGCCTCGCCAGGAGGCTTTCGCTTGGGTGCATCGCCGTCCAGGAACGCCGGTTGATCGAGATTGCCGCATAGGCCGCCGAAGGTCTTTGCGGTGATCGACACGACCGAGAAGGTCATGCCGCGCAACAGCAGATCACGCCACTGGCCGCCCCTGTCGGGCGGCGAGATGGACGGCCTGTGAGCCGTCCTTGCCTCTTAAAAAGAAGCTTCCCGTTCAAGGGGACCGGTGACCTCAACAAAGGAGAACAGCAGAATGCTCAAGAAACTGATCCTCGCAGCCGCCATGTCGACGGCGCTTTCCGCGGCTGCTCACGCGGAGACGCTCAAATGGGGCTCCTCGCGCGATATCTACTCGCTCGACCCTTATTCCTATGGCGACAGCTACACGCTGTCTTTCCTCAATCACGTCTATGAAGGGCTCGTGCGCTTTGACGCCGACCTGAAGATCGAGCCGGCCCTGGCGACCTCCTGGGAAACGGTATCGGACACGGTCTGGCGGTTCCATCTGCGCGAGGACGTCAAGTTCCACAATGGCGCTGATTTCACGGCCGATGACGTGATCGCCTCGCTGACGCGGGTCAGCGATCCGGCATCTCCGCTGCGGGGCAACCTCCCGGCATACAAGTCGGCGAAGAAGGTCGACGACCGCACTGTCGATATCGAACTGACCGGCCCCTATCCGCTGCTCTTGAACGACCTGACGAACATCCACATTTTCGACGCCACGTGGCTCGCCGACAACAATTCGCTGAAGCCGACGGATGTCGGCAAGAAGATAGAAGGCTACGCTACCTACCACACCAACGGCACGGGTCCGTTCAAGCTCGAGAGCCGCACGCCCGACAGCAAGACCGTTCTGGTCAAGAACGGCGAGTGGTGGGACCCGGCGAAGTCCAACATCGATCGCATCGAGTTTACGCCGATTGTCTCAGCCGCGACACGCGTGGCGGCACTGTTGTCAGGCGAGATCGACTTCACTGAGAATGCGCCGGCGCAGGATCTTCCGCGCCTTGTCGCGCAGCCGGACCTGAAGGTGATGGAGCGCACCGACCTTCGCACCATCATGATGGGCTTCAACCGCAAACCGAAACTGGCCGACGGCGTCGACAACAAGTTCAACGACCTGCGTGTCCGCCAGGCCGTCGCCCATGCGCTCGACACAGAACTCATCCAGAAGCGGGTCATGCGCGGCAAGTCGAGGACAGCGGGTGCGATCGTTGCGCCGGAAATCCCGGGATATGTCGAAGCACTGGACAAGGTCGTGCCGTACGATCCCGAACTGTCGAAAAAGCTGCTCGCCGAGGCCGGCGCAAGCGATCTCCCCTTCACGCTCGTCTGCACGAACGAGGCCTATGTCAACGAAGAGGAGCTTTGCCAGAGCATCGTCAACATGCTGAGCCGCGCCGGCTTCAAGCCGCAACTCGACATCGGCCCGACGGCGGCACAGGCGCCCAAACGCACGGGCGGTCTGTCGGATGTCTACATCATCGGCTGGGCAAACGAGCCGATGCTCGACAGCTACTCGATCCTGCTTCAGATGATCGAGACGAGGAGCGACAAGGCGGGCGTCTTCAACTGGGGCGGCTGGAGCTATCCTGATATCGACAAGCTGATCATCCAGGCATCGACCGAAATGGATCGGACCAAGCGGCTCGATCTGCAGACCAAGGCACTGCAGATGGTCAAGGACGAGATCATCATGCTGCCGCTGCACCAACAGCCAATGGCTTGGGTAATGAGCAACAAGATCGATAAGGTCGCTCAGCTCGCCGACAACAAGCCGCGCCATTGGCTCACGCATATCGCGGACTAGCCCTGTTGCGGAGCTGGAACGGCGAACGTTCCGGCTCCGACAGGCCGGGACCGGCAGCCCGGACGCTGCCGGCCCCCTTCGTGCTTCTCCGCCTAGATCAGCCAGTCGGCGTCCAGCGCATAGGCCTCGATGGAATCGATCTTCATTTGCGACCCGTCGTCAAAATCGCCATCGGGTGTGCCGGCCATTCCGCCGACCGCGAGATTGACGAGCATGTACATCGGCTCGTGCATGTCCGCGGGGGTATCGGCGCGGGCGATCTCCGTATCGTCGAAATACCAGACGATCTCGTCTTCCGTCCAAAGCACGCCGTAATCGTGGAACCCGTCGGTATCGGCTACTTGCGCGCCGTCTCTGACGATCGTGTGCTCGCCGCTTTCGTTGGAATGGGCGGTGGTGATGACGGTGTTGGTGTCCTGCCCGCGCATTTCGACGACGTCGAGCTCCGGCGGCCAGGAGCCGTCGGCGGGCAGCAGCCAGAAAGCGGGCCAGGCGCCCTGATCGTCCGGCATGTCGGCCCGCATCTCGAAGTAACCGTAGGTCTGTGCAAAGGACGAATAGGTCGTCAACATCCCGGACGTGTAGTCATAGCCGCCGATCTCCGACTGGATTGCGTCCGGTGCACGCTCTGCGGTGATCGTCAGTACACCATCCTCGACCGAAAACGGGTTAGCCGATGCGGTCGGCCCGTAACTCGGATTGACGTACCATTGCAGCTCACCGTTTTCCGAGAGCGTCGCCCCCTCTTCCGGCGCCCACCAGTATTTGGCATCCCAGATGCCGCCCGTGCCGTCGGTGAGCTGAAGCGTGTCGAAATCGTCTGAGAAGGTCTGCGTCAGGGCGGATCGGTCCAGGCTCAACTGGAATTGGCCCTCCTGCAGTTGGTCGGCTGTCATATCGGCCAGGACCAGGCTTTCTCCATCGCCGAGATGGAGGCGGAGATCGTCTCCCTGCTGGCCTGCATTCGCCAGCACCTCTTCGAACGAGGTAATCCCGTATCCGTCGAGACGAATGGTATCGTTGGAGCTGAAGTCGGTGACAAGGTCGCTGCCGTTGCCGTGCTCGAACACGAAGGTATCAGCGCCTCCGGAACCGACCAGCACGTCATTGCCTGCGCGTCCGTCGATGGTCTGGCTGCCGGAGCCACCGGTGATGATGTTGTCGGCGCTGTTGCCGAAGGCGTGTCGACCGTCACCGGTGACGGTCAGGTTTTCGAAGTTCTCCGGTAAGCTGTAGCTCATCCAGGTATCGATCGTGTCTATCCCTTCGCCGGGTGCCTCTTCGGCCCGGTTCGTCGATGAATAGAGATAGTAGACGTCGTCGCCCGTGCCGCCGAACATGGTCACATCGACGGAACCGTCGCCCCAGATCGAATCGTTGCCGGGAGTTCCGTAGAGCGTGGACCCGGATCCGGTTGCGGAAAACCATGCGGTCGAACTTCCGCTGTAATGGAGCGGTTGTCCGAGGGCGTTCATGGCAGTTCTGCTCATCGAGAAGTCTCCTGTTTACTGGAGTGCCCCTTCCCGATGAGCACCTCTAGCATCTCAAGCTGTCGCCCACACCCCCAACATTTGCGGATAATCCGGAGCAGCGGCCTCCCCACGAGGGAGCCGAGCGGACCCAGCCTAGACGTATTTCGACGCGAGAAGTGCTGCGATCTCCGCCTGACAGTTCACGAGCGGACGTGTGTGCTGATTGGCTTTTGCCATCGCCATCGCGCCGGAATAGGCGGCGATGATCAGGGTGGCGAGGCTGTCGGGTTGAATGCCTGCGACGCGCTTCAGGCGGATGTCTTCCTGGAATCGCGCTGCGAGCGCTTCTTCCCAAGCCTCAAAAATTGCACCCAGCGCCTGCTGCATCTCGTCATCATGCCTGGAGACTTCGATCGCCATATTGTTCAGTGGGCAGCCGGAGACGGAGCCGTTTTCGGAGAGCTCGCTGATGATCTCGGTGAAGATCTGATCGATCGCTGTGGGCGTATCGCTCGAGATACGCAGCGGGTCGATCCACGTTTGCCGCACCGCTTCGGCGACGCGGTCGCGGATAACCGCCAATCCAAGTTCCCGTTTGGCCGGAAAGTGATGGGCCATAGCGCCCCCCGAGACGGATGCCTTCGCGCGCAATTCCTGCATTCCCGTCGCGAGATATCCTTGGGTGACAAAGGCCTGGTAGGCCGCATCGACGATCCTGCGGCGCACCGCTTGAGGATCGTTGGTTCTTTTGTGTTCGCTCATGACCGCCGCCTGAAAAATCGTTCGCCATAGTGCCTTGACAAAACAGGTCGATCAACCTGTTATTAGAAACAGGACAATTGACCTGTTTTGGAGGATTCATGGAACCGCACGCCGTTTACGAACTTCGCCGCTACCGACTTCATCCCGGCGGAAGGGATCGCCTGATCGACTTGTTTGACCGCGAATTCGTTGAACCGCAGGAAGCGCTCGGAATGCGTCTTGAAGGCGAATTCCGCGACTGCGACGATCCCGACGCCTTCGTCTGGGTACGTTCCTTTGCCGATATGCAAACGCGAACCGACGCGTTGGCGGCCTTTTATTCGGGCCCGGTTTGGAAGGACCATGGGTCTCGCGCCAACGAGACGATGCTCAACTCGGACAATGTGTTGCTGGTCAAGCCTGTCGCTGGCATGCAGCCGTTTCCTCACAACCTTGCAAGGGAGCAAGAGGCACAATCGACCAGAGGTGTCGTCACCGTGAACCTCTGCTCGCTGGCGCCCGGCACGGAGGACCGTTTCGCTGCATTCTTCATCGCCGAGGCACTGCCGATCCTCGAAGACGCCGGTGCTCGCATCGACGCGGTGTTCGTTACCGAACGCAGCGCAAACGCCTTCCCGAGGCTCCCCGTCCGTGAGGGCGAAACGGTGTTTATCTGGTTTGAAATGCATGAGGACGACGACGGCCTTTCACGGCATCGGGAGCAACTGAACAAGGACGTCAGATGGACCAGTGAGGTCTTTCCTCGAATGGATAGCCAGTGCTGGCGAAGGATCGAGGTTTCTCGGCTGACCCCGACGTCGCGATCGCTTTGCACCTTGTAGCTGGCGCCCATACACGACGGATCGGTACGAACGCACCCACAGCCGCCAGGAACGCATCCTGGCGGAACCAAACCAGCCTCCAAACGTTGTATTGGGTTAGGGGAGGCACGGAATGAAACACGCGGATGTTCGAACAGTCGCCAACGCCCAGATCAGACATATCTGGGACGTCGCGGATTATTGCCGGCGGACCGGTATTCACAAAACCGAAGAGCAGCGCCTGATCAAGGTGCTCGGTAGACAGGCAACCAGCCACGAGCTCCAGATGAACATCGTGCGCGTTCAGACGCGTATCCGCTGAAGCTTCGACATGGGAATTGCGCGAGCGGTCACCGCATGATCGGTGGCCGGTTTCGACTTCTTGCCCGTTCAGAAATTCCTAAACGTCTTCGCTACCTTAGTCGACGAACTCGACAATCACGCCAGGCTTGACCATCCCCGCCAACTCCTCCGCATCCCAGTTGGTCAGGCGAACGCATCCGTGCGATCCCGACTTGTCGATCATCGACGGCTCCGGCGTGCCGTGAATTCCGTAGGTGGGCTTCGAGAGATCGATCCAGACTGTGCCGACTGGACCGTTCGGACCGCCCGGCAAGGTCAAGATCTTTCGGTTGTCGCCCTGCTTGAAGTTGATCTTGGGATTGTAGACATAGGGCGGCATTCGGGCGACGCCTTTGACCTTGTGCGTTCCCGAAGGAGATGGCGTTTCCCGGCTGCCGATCGTTGCCGGATAGGCTGCGATCAGCGTATCGTCGGCGCCAAGTGCCACGATTTGACCGGTGCGCCGGTGCGCTTCAATGCGCTTGACCGTTCCCTGCGTCGGTGGACCTGGGTTCACAACGGAAACCGTGTCACCGACTGAGAACGCCGAAGTCTGATTGAGCGCCTTGAGAAGATCGATATCCATGTGGAAGCGCTCCGCCAGCTTCTCGGCGACGCTCGTGTATCCGAGCTGAGCCATCTTCGCCAGTTCGGAGTAGTCTTCGGGGATCTCAGCGACCAATCCTTGAGCATCGTCCTCGGAGATGACGTAGGGCTCGACCACCGTCGTCTGGTCCGGCAGTCGCCCGATGACGTCGGCGTCCAATGTTCCGTCAGCGGACAGACCTTGCATGGTCTCGAAGGCGGCGATCGCCTTGGCGACATTCTCACCGGCGAAACCGTCGATCACACCGGGCGACGCCCCCGCCCGATCGAGAAGCACCTGGAGCCTGACGATGGCGGGGTCTGGCTTGTCCGAGGTCTCGGTCGTCCGTTCCAACAATGTGGGCGTAATCGATGCACCGTCGATGGCTTCTGGCTGAAGCGTCTGGGCATTGGCCAGCGCGGCGGGGGATAGCAGCATCAGCGCCGCCAATGGAACCTTGTTTTTCATGATCTCTCAATCGATCAGCCCCTGATTTGTTCCCGCCTCGCGGCGCCAAGATGCTGCTTTCTCAGGTGCGAACGGCATTGACCTTGCGGCCTTTTCGCCGCGGCCAATCGGCCCCAGGCCGAGCCTCGATCCGTGGCCCCATAGGCGCACCGACCTCGTGTCAGAGAAAGTCTCTTGACAGAACACGAAAGTCGAAATCTTATTGTAAAGCGTTTTAGTAAATCGGTTTACAACGGCAGGGGATGGAGCCAAGGTGACCACACGACGCGTCACAGGTCTGAAGGATGTAGCCCGAGCTGCCGGCGTTTCCGTGACAACGGTCTCGCGCCTGCTGAACGGATCGCTCGACCTGCCTTCCGAAACGAAGAAGCGGATCTCGGATGCGATCCGCGACCTCAATTACCAGCCCAACCCGCATGCCCGCCGGCTCAGCCGCGGTCGTTCCGATACGATCGGTCTTGTCGTTCCCGATATCGCCAACCCCTTCTTCGCGACGCTCGTGGCAGCCGTCGAAGAAGAGGCGGATACCCGCGGGCTTGCCGTCTCGCTTTACGCCACCCTGAACCGGGCCGGTCGCGAGGTCGCCTATCTCCAGCTGATCGAACGCAATCACGTCGATGGCCTGATCTTCGTCACCAACCACCCGGACGACGGTCAACTCGCCACGTTGATAAACCGCACCGGCAAAGTCGTGATCGCCGACGAAGACGTTCCCGGCGCGCAGGCGCCCAAGCTCTTCTGCGATAACGAGCTGGGCGGAGCGCTCGCAGGCCGGCATCTGGCGGAATTCGGCCACAGGGATGTGCTGTTCGTCGGCGGCCCGCAAGCGATGATCAGTTCGCGTCGGCGCTCCAACGGTCTTGAGCGGACGCTGCGCGATGCGTTCGGCGAGGATATCCGTCTTTTAAAATACGCCGGTGACTACACCGTGGCCTTCGGTCGGCAGGCGGCGAAGCGCTTCATCGAGGAAGGTCGCCCGGCAACGGCGATCTTCGCCAGCTCGGACGAAATCGCCATCGGCATGATCGAGGTCTTCCGGGACCAGGGGGTGTCGATCCCGGACGATGTTTCGGTCATCGGCTTTGACGACGTCGGCCCGCTCCATCTTTTCGGTCCGCCTATGACCGCCATTCGCCAGCCGGTCCGCGCGATCGGCGGGCGTGCCCTCTCCCTTCTTCTCGAAACAAACTGGCAGGGCAAACAGGCTCTCGTCGAAGAGCTCCTGCCAGTCGAAATCGTCGTGCGGAAATCCGTTGCTCCGCCTGCGAAACGATAAATCACGCAATGGAGAACCAACAGAGGATGAGAACATGAACTGGAATTTGAAACGCAGGACTTTAGTCGCCACGCTTGGTTTCACGGCATTGACGACCCTCGGCGCTGCTCTCTCGCCGGCCCTTGCCGCCGAAAAGACCTTTGCACTCGTGCAAATCAACCAGCAGGCGCTTTTCTTCAATCAGATGAACGAAGGAGCGCAGAAGGCGGCCGACGCTGCCGGCGCGAAGCTCGTCATCTTCAATGCCAACAACGACCCGGCCGCGCAGAACAGTGCGATCGAAACCTACATCCAGCAGAAGGTCGATGGCATCGCCGTCGTCGCAATCGACGTCAACGGCATCATGCCGGCGGTCAACCAGGCAGCCGAAGCCGGGATCCCCGTCGTCGCCATCGATGCGATCCTTCCGGAGGGCCCGCAGAAGGCGCAGATCGGCGTCGACAACGCCACGGCCGGCGCCGACATGGGCAAGTTCTTCCTCGATTACATCAAGGCCAACGCCGATGGCAAAGCCAAGATCGGTGTCGTCGGCGCGCTGAACTCCTTCATTCAGAACGTTCGCCAGGAGGGATTTGAAAAGACCATCAAGGATGTCGACGGTATCAGCTCGGCCGGCGTCGTCGATGGACAGAACGTGCAGGACAACGCACTCGCTGCCGCCGAGAACCTGATTACCGGCAATCCCGACCTGACCGCAATCTATGCGACCGGCGAGCCGGCCCTGATGGGTGCCATCGCCGCGGTCGAAAGCCAGAGCAAGCAGGATAGCGTGAAGGTCTTCGGTTGGGACCTGACGGCCCAGGCGATCGCCGGCATCGACGCCGGCTACGTCACCGCCGTGATCCAGCAGGATCCGGCTGCCATGGGTGCCGCTGCCGTCGACGCCTTGAAGAAGGTCTCCGACGGCGGCAGCGTCGAAAAGACCATCGCCGTGCCGGTAACGATCGTCACCAAGGACAACGTCGAGCCATATCGGGCGATCTTCAAATGATGACGACTGAAAGACAGCATCCTCCCGCTGTCGCTGGTGTCGGGGGGGCTTTGCCCTCCCGCACCGGTGTCAGCCCCCGCGTGTCCCTCAAAGGGATCGTCAAGACGTTCGGATCGCACCAGGCGCTGCGTGGCGTCGACCTCGACATCTATCCTGGCGAGTGCCTTGGCCTCGTCGGCGACAACGCCGCCGGCAAATCGACGCTGACCAAGGTCATCTCGGGCACCTACATTCCCGATGGCGGGACCATTACGCTGGAAGGCGAAGAGGTTCGGTTCTCAGGACCTGCGGACGCCCGTAACCGCAATATCGAAATGGTCTTTCAGGACCTGAGCCTTTGCGACCACATCGATGTGGTCGGCAATCTTTTCCTCGGTCGAGAAATCAGCAAAGGGCCATTCCTCGATACGAGGACCATGCTCGAGGAAGCACGCAAGATGCTCGATGCGCTGGAAATCCGCATTCCGCGTCTGACCGGCAAGGTCGCTCAGCTCTCGGGCGGACAGCGTCAGGCGATCGCGATCGCGCGCGCCGCTTCGTTCAATCCGAAAGTCCTGATCATGGACGAGCCCACCTCGGCGCTCGCCGTGGCGGAGGTCGAAGCCGTGCTCGCGCTGATCAACCGCGTCAAGGCAAAGGGCGTCTCGGTCATCCTGATCACGCACCGTCTCCAGGACCTGTTCCGTGTCTGCGACCGCATTGCCGTGATGTACGAAGGCACCAAGGTCGCCGAGCGCGAAATCGGCAAGACCAACCTGGAAGACCTCGTCAAGCTGATCGTCGGGGAAGGAGCCAAGCAATGACGGCCTATACCGAACGTGCGAAAGGCTCGCCGGCGGCAGACTTCCTTTCGGAAAACGCCCAGGTCCTGTCGATCGCCTTTTTCTTCCTGGCCTGCGTCGTCTTTTTCGCGGCCACGACCGATACCTTCATGACGCTCGGCAACATTCTGAACGTCATCCGCCAGGCAGCGCCGATTCTCATCGTCGCCGTTGCGATGACGCTCGTCATCATCACCGGCGGCATCGACCTCTCTGTCGGCTCGCAGGTCGCCCTGGTCAATGCGGTTGCGGCCATTGTCTTGGCCATGGGCTATCCTTGGCCTCTCGTCGTCGTTGCGATGCTCTTCTTCGGCGCCTTTCTCGGCTTCGTGCAGGGATGGTTCACCGCCTATCAGGGTATTCCGGCGTTCATCGTCACACTTGCCGGCCTGTCGATCCTGCGCGGCTTGGCGCTCTATCTGACGCAAGGGTACTCGATCCCGATCAAGGACGCTCCCGGCTTCTTCATGCTCGGCCGCGGCGAATTGCTGGGCATTCCGATGCCTGCGCTTATCGCGGTTGCGGTCGCGGTCGCCGGTTATGTCGTCATATCCTCCACCAAATACGGCCGCCAGGTCGTCGCCGTCGGGTCCAACATGGAAGCGGCTCGCCGCGTCGGCATGCCGGCGAAATGGGTGATCGCCTCGGTCTATATGATCGCCGGCGTTGCCTGCGCCCTTGCTGGCCTATTGATCGCCGCGCGCCTCGGCTCCGGCTCTTCGAATGCGGCCGTCGGCTTCGAGCTTCAGGTTATCGCCGCCGTAGTGCTGGGCGGGACATCGCTGATGGGGGGGCGCGGCACGATCCTCGGGACCGTGCTCGGCACGATGACAATTGCGGTCATCGGCAACGGCCTGATCCTCATGCATATCTCGCCGTTCTTCACGCAGATTGTTACCGGAGCGATCATTCTCGTTGCGATCTGGCTCAACACCCGGATCTTCACCGCCAACTTTCGCTTTGGCGGCAAGAGATGACCGTCATGAGCAAGGAGCTGTCAGAAGGACATGTGCGGTCCGGCAAGGTGATGACGGTGAACGGCGCGATCGACGCGGATCAACTCGGCATCACACTGATGCACGAGCATATCCTCAACGATTGCCGCTGCTGGTGGAACGCACCGCAAACGAAGGAGCGTCAGTATCTCGCCGAAGGCTTCGTCTGCATGGAGATCCTCGGCGAACTGCGCCAGGACCCCTTCGTTAACAAGCACAACATTACGCTCGACGACGAACCCTTGGCTATCGCCGAATTGCAGGCTTTCGCGACCGCAGGCGGCCGTACAGTCGTCGAACCCACCTGCAATGGCATCGGTCGAAACCCGCTCGCCTTACGGCGCATCTCCAAGGCGACGGGTCTCAATATCGTGATGGGGGCCGGATACTATCTTGCATCCTCGCATCCGGCCGAGGTCGCCGACATGAGCGTCGACCAGATCGCCGACGGCATCGTCCGCGAGGCCAAAGACGGTGTTGACGGCACAGGCGTGAAAATCGGACTGATCGGCGAGATCGGCGTCTCCTCCGATTTCACTCCGGCCGAGGAGAAGTCCCTGCGTGGGGCCGCCCGGGCGCAGGTCCGGACCGGTTTGCCGCTGATGGTGCACCTGCCGGGCTGGTTCCGGCTCGGCCATCGGGTGCTCGATGTCGTCGCCGAGGAAGGGGCGGATCTGCGCCACACCGTGCTTTGTCACATGAACCCGTCCCACGACGATTTCGCCTATCAAAGCGAGCTCGCCGAACGCGGTGCGTTCATCGAATACGACATGATCGGCATGGACTTCTTCTATGCCGATCAACAGGTACAGTGCCCGAGCGACGAAGAGGCAGCACGAGCGATCGCCAGGCTGGTGGACGCCGGGCACATGGACCGCATCCTGCTCTCGCACGATGTGTTCCTGAAGATGATGCTCAGCCACTACGGAGGCAACGGCTATGCCTACGTCCTGCGCCACTTCCTGCCGCGTCTCAAACGACACGGGCTGGAGGACGGCGCGCTCGACAGAATGATGCGGGACAACCCCCGCTCGGTATTCCAAACCGGGGCCTGATATCGGCTCCCAACGCAATTCAAGACAGACGGATAGACCATGACAAAGAAAGTGCTTCTCGTCGGCGAGAGCTGGGTAAGCTCCGCCACCCACTACAAGGGTTTCGACCAGTTCGGCAGCGTGACCTTCCATCTGGGCGCGGAACCGCTCGTCAAGGTGCTCAAGGACAGCGAGTTCGAGCTGACCTACATGACCGCACACGACGCCGTGGACCAGTTCCCCTATGAAATGGCAGGCCTCGACCAATACGATGCGATCATTCTGTCGGATATCGGCGCCAACTCGCTGTTGCTGCCGCCGGCCGTATGGCTGCATTCGCGCACCGTTCCGAACCGATTGAAGCTCATCAAGGCCTGGGTCGAAAAGGGCGGAGCGCTGCTGATGGTCGGCGGCTACTTCTCCTTCCAGGGTATCGACGGTAAGGCGCGCTGGCGCCGCACGGCTGTCGAAGACACGCTTCCGGTGACGTGCCTTCCCTATGACGACCGCGTCGAGATTCCCGAGGGCGCGGTTGCCGACGTCGTCAAGCCGGACCATCCGACCATGGCGGGGCTTTCGGGCAGCTGGCCGTTGCTTCTCGGCGTCAATGAAGTGGAGGTTCGCGATGGAGCCGAGGTCGTCGCCCGGCTCCCGGAAGATCAGGGCGGACACCCGTTGCTCGTCCTTGGCGGCTTCGGCAAGGGGCGCACCGCCGCCTGGACGTCCGATATCGGCCCCCACTGGCTGTCGCCGGCATTCTGCGAGTGGGAAGGCTACGGCCGCCTCTGGAAGAACATCCTTGGGTGGATGACAGAAACGGCGCGCTAACCGCAGCGAGGAGCGCGCGCTGAGGAGAGCCTCAGCGCGCGGCCAGGATCGCTTGCAACTGCTCGATCGACGGAAACGCCGAACGGGTTCCGGGACGGCTTACAGTGATGGCGGCGGCGCGCGTTGCATGTTCGATCGCGGTGCGATCGAGGCGAGTGCCACGAAGTGCGGCGGATGCGAGCGCCACCGCCATGAACGTGTCGCCGGCGCCTGTCGTGTCGACGACGTCGCATTCGACGGCGCCGATCCGGACACTGCTTTCGGCGGTGACGAGCATGGCTCCGTCGCCGCCGAAGGTCAGGACGACTTCGCGAACGCCGGCCGCAAGTAGCTTGCGGGCAGCCTCTTCGCCGCTGGTACCGGTCATTGCCTGCGCCTCACCCTGGTTGAGGAAAGCAATGTCAACCAAGGGCCACAGGGTGCTGAAATAAGGACGCAAGGGAGACGGATTGAAGGCGGTGATCATGTGGCGGGCGCGCGCAGCTTCAAGGACACCGCGCGTCGTTTCGTCCGACAGGTTTCCCTGGAGCACAGCAAGGTCGCCGGGAACCGCGTCGGCCAGCGCTGCCACGGCGTCGGCAAGCGTGAGGTTCTGGGCAGAGTCGGTGGTCGTGATGTTGACGTTTTCTCCATCCGGCGTGGTCAGCACGATCGAGAAGTCGGTGGACTTGCCGAGGACCGGCACAAGTCTGCTGACCACCGGTTCGCTTGCCAGATGCTGGCGGATCATGTCGGCGCGAAAGCCGTCGCCGAAGGCTGCGACAAGGCTCGTCGGCAGGCCGGTGCGGGCCATGACAACAGCCTGGTTCGCGCCCTTGCCACCGAGGTCCCGTGACCGCTGGCTACCGTGGATCGATGCGCCCGCGGCCGGCATTTCCGACACGGCGATGGTCTCGTCCACCGTCACATTACCGATTACGTAAGCGTGCATGAACATACCTTCGAAAGGGAGAGAAATGCAGGAAATATCTGACAAGTCCACAAGCGCCATAAGGGAAATATTTGGGACTGACAAGGTTCTGATCGGCATGATCCATTGCCCGGCCTTCCCCGGTGCGCCGCGCTATCGGGGTGCCGATATGTCTGTTATCTACGATGCCTGCATGCGTGACGCCGAGGCGTTGGTCGAGGGTGGCCTGCATGGCCTGATGATCGAAAATCATGGCGACGTGCCGTTCTCCAAGCCGGAAGATATCGGCCACGAAACGGCAGCCTTCATGTCGGTCGTCACCGACCGGATCGCACGGGCGACAGGTGTGCCGCTCGGCATCAACGTCCTTGCCAATGCGCCGATCCCGGCCTTTGCCATCGCCATGGCGGGCGGCGCCAAGTTCATTCGTGTCAACCAGTGGGCCAACGCCTACGTCGCCAACGAAGGCTTCATGGAGGGGCGGGCCGCAGAAGCGATGCGCTACCGCTCATTGCTGCGTGCCGAGCACATCAAGGTCTTTGCCGACAGCCATGTGAAGCACGGTGCCCACGCCATCGTGGCCGATCGCTCGATCCAGGAACTGACGCGCGACCTCGCCTTCTTCGACGCCGACGGTGTGATCGCCACCGGTCAGCGCACCGGCAATACGGCAACCATCGAGGAGATCGAGGAGATCGGCTCGGCTACGCACCTGCCGCTTCTGGTCGGCTCGGGCGTGACCAAGGACAACATCGTCGAAATCCTCAGGCGCACCAACGGCGTGATCGTCGCCTCGTCTCTGAAGCAAGGCGGGGTCTGGTGGAACCCGGTCGATATCGAGCGGGTTAAGGCTTTCCGTGCCGCTGCCGAACCCGCGCTGGAGGCATGACGATGGCGGCTGAAACGCTTTCGGAACAGATCCTGCGGGAAAACGCCACCGTCTTCGAAGCCATGGTCAACCATCGCTTCGTCGAGGACATCGTGATGGAGCGCCTGTCCCCGCAGGTTTTCGAACGCTATCTCGTCTATGAGGGGGCCTTCGTCGAAACCGCGATCTCGATCTTCGCCTTTGCGGCGGCGAAGGCCGAGACGATCGAACAGAAGCGCTGGTTGATTGCCGTTCTGGATGCGCTCGCCAACCAGCAGATCGCCTACTTCGAACGGATTTTTGCCGAACGCAATATCGATCCCGGCACCTATGATCTCAATGTTGCCGAGGTCGAGGCTTTCCGAACGGGTATGCTGGACATCGCCCGCAACGGCGGTTTCCTCGATACCGTCGCTGCGATGTTTGCGGCCGAGTGGATGTACTGGATCTGGTCGAAAAGGGCCGCCCGTTCATCGTTTGCCGATCCACATTTGAAGGAATGGGTCGAAATGCACGCCGATGATGAGTTTGCGGCTCAGGCGAAGTGGCTGAAGCAAGAACTCGACGTAGCCGGCGACGCGCTCGAGGCTTCCGAGCGCAAACGCCTGAGCGCTATCTTCGGGCGAGCGCAGCAACTGGAAATCGCCTTTCATGACGCAGCCTACGTCTGATCAAGGCGACATTTGGGAACGACCATGACCTCTCGCACCACAGTGGACGGCAAGCGCCTGCTCAAGCGTCTTGATGACTTCGCAAAAATCGGCGGGACGCCGGCCGGGGGCGTCAACCGGCAGGCTTTGTCGGTGGAAGATCGGGGCTCCCGCCGGCTGCTAGCGGAACTCGCGCTTGCGCGCGGTTTCCGCGTCTTCCAGGATCCGATGGCAAACCTGTTCATCCGGCGGGAGGGCCTTTTTCCTCAAAGGCCGCCGTTCGTGATCGGCAGCCACCTCGACAGCCAGCCGACCGGCGGGCGCTTTGACGGAGCGCTCGGCACCCTGGCGGCCTTTGAGGTGATGGAAAGTCTCGAAGATGCCGGCATCGAGACTGATTTTCCGCTTGAGGTCGTTGCCTGGACGAACGAGGAAGGAAGCCGCTTTGCCCCCGGCACGATGGGATCGATGGCTTTTGCCGCCGGTGCCATCCCCGAGGCCTGGTCCGATCTTCGCGGCCGCGACGGAGCCTTGTTCGTCGATGAGTTGGAGGCAACATTGAAAGCCCTGCCGGAAGCCGAAATGCGCCCGCTCGGCTTCCCGGTCACCGGCTACCTTGAGCTTCATATCGAACAGGGCCCGTCGCTCGAACGGGAGAACATACCGGTTGGCATCGTCTATGGCATCCAGGGCACGCGGTGGCTGGAGGTCAGGATCGATGGGCAGGCAGCGCATGCGGGCACGACGGCGCTCGAATTCCGTCGCGACCCGATGGCCGCGGCCGTTACCGCGCTTGAACCACTGTATAGGAGCGCCATGCCGGGCGACCCGCGCGCACGCTTTACCGTCGGCCGCTTCGCAGTCGAACCAGGTTCGGTGAACTCGATTCCGGGGTCGGTCACGTTCACCGTCGATCTGCGCCACCCGGAGACCAACGCCATCGACGACCTGGAAGAGCGGGTCCGGCAGGCATGTGACAACGCCTCCAAGGCGAACGGTTGCCAGAGCACAACGCGGCAAATCTTCGACATGCCGCCGGCCCTCTTTTCAGACGACCTGCTCACCTGCCTCGATCGCGCTGCCGCATCGCTCGGACTGACAACCAGGCGTATGCTCTCCGGCGCCTTCCACGATGCCTTGTTCGTCAGTCGTGTCGCGCCGGCAGCCATGATCTTCGTGCCTTGCCGCGATGGGCTTAGCCACAACGAAGCGGAATATGTCGAGCCCGCGCATTCCATCGAAGGTGCCCGTATGCTGCTTGCCGCGACCCTCGAAGCGTTTGCTGCGAGCGCATAGAGCGGGCGCGGGTGCGGCTCGCCGCCTTTGTAGCCAGCGCAGGCGCGCTTCGGTGATGCCAGCGGGCATGCGCTCCGAAACTGCTGCATCCGGATGGATAATATTTTTTTCGTCGACGATGGATGAGAAATCGCATCGGCTCCGTATATGCGGGTATGGAATCGAAAAAAGGCGCTTTCGACGTTATTGGGCAGCTGGCCGCGCTGCGGCGCTACGCGCGTTCGCTTGCGCGCAATTCGCCCGACGCAGAAGATCTCGTTCATGATGCTTTGGTGAGAGCCTACGAGCGGCGCTCGACGTTCCGGTCGGGAGCGAACCTTCGAAACTGGCTCTTTGCCATCGTTCGCAACGCCCATATCGACCGCGTACGATCGGTAATATCGCGCGGCCAGCGTGACAGCCAGACGGCGCAGGAAGCCGTATCATCCTACCCGGCCCACCAGGAACACAGCGTCCGGCTCGCTCAGGTTCGCGAGGCGTTCATGCTGCTGCCGGAGGAGCAGCGCGAAGCCCTACATCTGGTTGCTGTCGAAGATCTCTCCTACCAGGAGGCCGCCGACATACTCGACATCCCCGTCGGGACCTTGATGTCGCGCGTCCACCGTGCACGAGCAGCGCTCAGAGATTTCGAAAGCGGACGGAGGAAGCCTAACCATCTGAAGCTTGTCGGAGGCGACAATGACTGACGTCGATACGATTACCGATGGCGATCTCGACGCCTACATCGACAATCAGCTCGACGCGACCGGTCGGCTGCGGGTCGAGACCTGGCTTGCCAGGAATCCGGATGCGGCGGCGCGCGTCATGGCCGACCTCGGCATGCGCACCACGCTCAAACTGGCGATGACGTCGGATGTCGTTGCCGGTCGTCCTGAGACGCGCGAGGCGGCCCGGCGCCTTTCTTCTGGGCTTGCGAATGCGCGCGTTTGGAACGCGCTGCAAAAGGTTGCGGCGGTCGGCTTAATGGTGTCGGTCGGGTGGATTGCCCATTCGGCGGTCGGCCCGAGCGAAGTCAATGCCTCGGCCCATCCGCCGGCTTTCGTGGAGCACGCCATCCGCGCCCATCAGACCTCGGTCGTAAGGGCTGGAATGCCGTCGCAGCCTGAGGTTCAGACCTATGACCGGGACGACATTCGTGCCGCGACCGCCATCGTCATGCCGGAGCTCCCGAAGGGCTGGAACGTCGTCGATGTCCAGGTGTTCCCCTCGGAATTCGGACCCAGCGTCGAGATGAGCGTCAAGACCGACGCGGGCACGGTCATTTCACTTTTCGCCGGCAGGCCCGGTCGTTTCGCGGTCGAACCCGTGAAGGACCTCAACCTTTCCAATGCCGAGGCTGCCTGGTGGCAGGTCGGCGAGGTTGCCTATGCCGTCGTTTCAAGCACGCCGGGCATCGGCCTCAGCGACGAGGCCGAGCTTCTCAAGAACTCACTTTACTGAGGAAACCTTCATGTATCAGAACCAGAACCGCTTCGGCGGCATGAGTCAGGCTTCGGCCGCCGCCCTCGACGAGGGCCTTCGCCAGCACATGCTGCGCGTCTTCAACTATATGGGCCTCGGCCTCGTCGTGACGGGCCTTGTCGCCTTCATCGTCGGCACCACGCCGGCGCTTTACGTGCCGATCTTCTCCACGCCGCTGAAATGGGTGGTGATGCTGGCGCCGCTCGCCTTCGTCTTCTTCTTTTCCTTCAAGATGCATTCGATGTCGGCATCCTCGGCACAGATGACCTTCTGGGCCTTCTGCGCCGTTATGGGCCTGTCGCTCGCTTCGGTCTTCCTGGTCTTCACCGGCGCCAGCATCGCCCGCACATTCTTCATCGCCGCTACCATGTTCGGAGCGACGAGCCTCTACGGCTATGTGACGAAGCGGGACCTCGCGAAGTTCGGTTCGTTCATGATCATGGGTCTGATCGGCGTGATGATCGCCTCGATCGTCAACATCTTCCTCGGTTCCAGCGCCCTTCAGTTTGCCGTCTCGGTGATCGGCATCGTCGTCTTCGTCGGTCTGACCGCCTGGGACACGCAGAACATCAAGGAGCAGTATGCCGACAACTTCGACCAGGAATCCCAGCAGAAGCTGGCGGTCTTCGGCGCTCTCTCGCTCTACCTGAACTTCGTCAACATCTTCCAGCTGCTGCTGAATTTCACCGGCCAGCGCGAAGAGTAACAGTCGCCGATATCAAGGACATATCTTATGGATCGCAATGATCAACAGGCCATAGACGGCCTGTTCTCCAAGCTCGCCCAGGCGGAGCGCCAATCCGCTCCGCGCGACGCGGAAGCCGACCGCTTCATTCAAGAGCGGATCGGCCAGCAGCCGGGCGCGCCCTATTACATGGCGCAGACGATCGTCGTACAGGAACAGGCACTGGAGGCGGCTCAACGCCGTATCGAAGAACTGGAAGCGCACACCGCACAAAGCCAGCAGCGCGCCGGCTTCTTCTCCTCGATGTTCGGCAGCAACGCTGCCCCTCAGCGCCCGGCGCCACAACAGGCCGGGTATGGCCGTGCGGCCCCGAGCTCGCCATGGGGCAACCAGAGCCAGGCTTACGGCCAGCCGATGCAACAGCGCACCGGCGGCGGCTTCCTCGCGGGCGCCGCGCAGACCGCAATGGGCGTCGCCGGTGGCGTCCTGCTCGGCAATGCGATTGCCGGCATGTTGGGTGGTAACGAGGCCCAGGCCGCTCAACCAGCCGCCCCTGCCCCGGAGCCGGAAGCGCCCGTTGACGACATGGATTTCGGCGGCGACGAAGATATTTGACGCCGCTTTTGGCTTCCGGGGACCATCCCCTCCCCCGGAAGCCAGCCTTCCCTCAGAGCCAACCCTTTCTCATGATCCCAGCTGCACCAAGCCCACCGCCTGTCCCCCATCCGGTCACGACGACCCGCCACCTTGTCGGTCGCGCAGGATGGGCGGAGTTCGGCTTGCTGTTTGCCGCCCGCTCCATGGCCTATCCGACAAGGCGGACCACGCGGCATGCCTGACGACGCCGACCCTGACCAACGTTCATCAGACCCTACAAGCGCGGCTCCGCTGAAGCGGTTTCGCGGTCACCTACTTTGCGCCCGCAACCGTCGACCAGACGGGCGGGCGACGCTTTTTCTTTTCCCATCAACAATAGAAGGATTGGCCTTGCCTTGAGGGCTGGCCTTTAAACCCAATGATGTTCGAATGGATGTCTGATCCGGCCGCCTGGGCGGGTCTCGCCACCCTCATCGTTCTCGAGATCGTGCTCGGTATCGACAACCTCGTCTTCATCGCCATCCTCGCGGACAAGCTTCCAGAGCATCAACGGGAAAGAGCCCGACTGATCGGCCTCGGACTGGCGCTGGGCATGCGTCTCGTCCTGCTTGCCTCGATCGCCTGGATCGTGACGCTGACCACTCCGTTGTTCACAGTGCTCGGCGCTGAGATCTCCGGCCGCGACCTGATCCTTCTGTTCGGCGGCCTGTTCCTTCTGTTCAAGGGGACGATGGAGCTACACGAGCGCCTCGAGGGCCATGCCGGTCACAAGGAAGGCAAGGTGGAGCATGCGGTCTTCTGGCAGGTCCTCGTGCAGATCGTCGTCCTCGATGCCGTCTTCTCGCTGGACAGCGTCATCACCGCCGTCGGGATGGTTCAGCATCTCTCCGTGATGATGATCGCGGTCATTGTCGCCGTCGGCGTGATGCTGCTTGCGTCCAAACCACTGATGGCCTTCGTGTCGAAACACCCGACCGTCGTCATCCTCTGCCTCGGCTTCCTGATGATGATCGGCTTCTCCTTGATCGTCGAAGGGTTCGGTTTCCATATCCCCAAGGGCTACCTCTATGCGGCGATCGGCTTCTCGGTGCTGATCGAGGCCTTCAACCAGATCGGACGCCGCAACCGCGAACGCTTCATGACGACGGGTGACTTGCGCGAGCGTACGGCAAATGCCGTTCTCTCCCTCCTCGGTCGACGCAAGAGCGAGACGTCGCTCGGCGAAACGGCCGATGTCATCGCGGAGCGGGCGACGGAGGACGAACTGTTCACGCCGGTGGAGCACGAGATGATCGAAGGCGTACTGACACTTGCAGAGCGCCCGGCAAAATCGGTCATGACCCCGAGGCTTTATGTCGAGTGGCTGGATATCGAGGAGAGTGACGACGAGTTGCGCCGCAAAATCATCGAAACAGGTCATTCGCGCTTCCCGATCGGACGCGGCAATCTCGATGAGTTCCTGGGCGTCGCGCTGGCGAAAGACCTGTTGAGAGACCTGCTCGAGACCGGCAAGATCGACTTCAGCCGATCGCTTCGCCAGCCCCTGGTCGTGCATGAAACCGTCAGCGCGCTGCGCCTGCTTGAGCAGTTGCGCCAGTCTCCCCTTCAGGTCGCGATCGTCCTTGACGAATATGGCTCGATGGAAGGCCTGGTGACACCAACAGACCTGCTCGAAGCCATCGCCGGCGACTTTGCCGACGATGATGATGATCAGTTGACGGTCGAGCGCGAGGAAGACGGAGCGCTCCTCGTCGACGGGTGGATCGATATCCGGCATGTCTCAAAACTGCTGGAGGTCGATCTCGTGGATGAGGCCGACCGCTACTCCACACTGGCAGGCCTCGTTCTTTGGCGCCTCGGACACCTGCCGAACCAGGGCGAAAGCGTCAGCTTTGGTGGCCTGACCTATGAAGTCGTCGCCTTGGATGGCCGCAACGTCGACAAGGTCAGGATCCGAAGGCCGCAGATGGAGGAACTGACGGGCGCCCAGTTTCGCTGAGCTTCCGCCAGGCTGAGATGAAGCAGTTGCGCCGCCGATTTTGCGCCCGAGAGCGGCTATTCCACCGGCTCGGGCGTGAAAAACACGTCGGCATGCATGTCTGAGCGGTTCAGGCCGCGCGCAAACGCAACCTCCATTGCCGCATCCACCATCGGCGGCGGGCCGGCGACATAGGCTTTCCATCCGTCGAGGTCAGACAGATCCTCGGCCACAGCCTCCGTCACGAATCCACGACGGTACCCTGCCGAATCGGCCTCCGACAAGACGGGCCTGAAGACGAAATTGGCGTGCCACTCGGCGAGCGCGCGGAAATGATCGACGAGATAGAGATCGCGTTCGCTGCGTGCGCCGAAGTAGAGATGGATCGGCTGCTTCAGGCCGTGGGCAAGGGCGGTTTCGACGATCGATTTGATCGGTGCGAGGCCGGAGCCGCCGGCGATGCACAGGATCGGGCCGGAGTGGTTCTCTCGCAGATAGGAGGATCCCATCGGGTATTCGAGCGTCACCTTGTCCCCGGCCTTCAGAGCGCCGTGCACATATTGCGAGGTCGCTCCGCCGACCACGTGGCGAATGTGGAACTCCACCCGGCCGTCGCCATGCCGGTTGGCCATGGAATAGCTGCGGGCGAGGACCCCATCGAAACTGACCTGCGCATATTGTCCAGCGACGAAACGAGAGCTGCCCCCATCTTCCGCATCGATGCGCACCAGCTTGATGTCGTGCGTGAGGTCCTCCAGATGCGTAACGATGCCGCTTAGCCGTTGGGGCGTTTGGACGGCATCTTCTTCGCCGCCTCCAAGCCATGCCACGGCGGAGTTCGTTACCGGAAGCGCCCGGCAGGCAAGGATGAGACCGCCGGCTTTCTCCTCATCGGTGAGGGCGAAGGGCGAAGCTCCACCTCGCCTTCGATCAGCCGAGACTTGCAAGCGCCGCACCGCCCGGATCTGCAGCCATGGGGGTAAGGAAGCTTGGCGGCGAGCGCAGCATCGAGAATGGTCTGGTCGGCGTGCACTTCGAGGTTTGTTCGTGCCGATCGTATGTCTATGCGTTTGACGGTCATATCAAATGTTTCCTCACAGAGTTCGAATTCTCTCGCGGGCCGGTTCCTGACGGCGGCAAGCGAAAATGCCCTCAGGCTGCGGCTTCCAGCGCTGGTAAGGTCAAGGGGTATCGGATCACCGCCGACGTTCTCAGTTTCGGAGATTGGAATGCGACGGCGAACCTGGACCGATCGCCTAGTGGGACCCTCGGCGCGACCACACGAATGACGGTGGCGTGGCGCCCCAGCAAAGAGCACAGATCAGTCGTGGTCGGCGGCCCCCCGCCTGAGTGCCAGCCGCGGGGAATACACAAGACGAAAATCCAGATTTTCCAATCTCTTCTCGGCAGAACCTGATCATTCGGATCAGGGTGAGCGAAAGAAGTTTCAGGAGGTCTTGACCTTTCCATCGTTGGAAACCGCACCTTCGCGAAGAACTGATCGCTGCCGTGGCCGCCCCGGCCGCAAGCGTGAACAAAATGAAGGTGAACGAGAATGAGTAAAAAGGCCGCCGCCCTGTTCCTAGCCGGTATCGCAACCGTTGGAGGGCTTGCGCTTGCCGACGGCGATGGAATGGGAACCTTCGCCAGTCGGCTTCTTGGGCTTGCCTCCTCGACCAGTGCGTCGGAGGCAGTCGCGGCGACCGGAAACACGGGTGCGCCCATGCCCAAGGTTCCGGTCGCCGAGGTCATCACGCGCGAGGTTGCGCCAGCCGTAGAGTTCACGGGCCACTTCGAGGCGGCAAAATCCGTTGAACTGCGTCCGCGTGTCGGCGGCGCCATCGACAGGGTGAGTGTTCCCGAAGGCGCTCTCGTCAAACCGGAACAGGTCCTGTTCCAGATCGATCCGCGACCGTTCCAAGTCGCCCTGGACGCCGCCAAGGCGCGCTTGAAACAGGCGATCGTTCTTCTCGATCACGCCGACATCGCGTTCCGCCGCGCCAAATCCCTGGCTCCGAACGGGACCGTGTCGCGCAAGACCTATGACGATGCCGAGGCAGTGCGGCGCCAACGGCAGGCCGAGGTCGAAATCGCCAAGGCGGCAGTGGCTGCGGCAGAGCTTGATCTCTCCTTCACGCGCGTCGCAGCCCCGATTGGCGGGCGGGTCGATCGTGTCCGGGTGACCGAGGGCAACCTTGTTTCAGGCGGCAATGCGGGTGCCGCCACGCTCCTCACCACCATCGTCTCGACGGACCCGCTCCACGTCTACTTCGACATCGACGAAGCGACGTTTCTCGATTTTGGCGGGCGAGCGCGTCCTGACAATGGAGAAGGCGGAACCGAGAAGTTGCCGGTCGGGATTGGCCTCATGACGGATGCCGGTTTCCCCCATGCCGGCGTGCTCGACTTCATCAGCAACCAGGTCGAACGCAGCACCGGCACGATCCGGGCCCGCGCGATCGTCCGGAATCCGGACGGACTGCTGGCCCCGGGTCTCTTTGCTCGGGTGAACCTTGTGACGGCCCAGCCAGCCCGCACCGTTCTGATCGACGATCAGGCGATCGGTACCGACCAGGGTCGCCGCTATGTGCTGACGCTGGGCTCGGGGAACAAGGCCGAGTACCGGCCGATCGAACTCGGTCCGATGATCGACGGCTTGCGTGTTGTCGCAAGCGGTCTCAGGCCGGGTGAGAAGATCATTCTCAAGGGCCTCGTGCGCCCTGGTATGGAGGTTGACCCGCAGACGGTTTCGATGGTGTCGGGCGAAGCGGCCAAAGGTGACTTAGCGGCCGCCGCTTCGCAGGAGGCGCGTCGATGAACATTCCACGCTTTTTCGTCGACCGCCCCATCTTTGCGGTCGTTCTCTCCGTATTGATGCTGATCGGCGGTGGCCTGACCCTCCTAAAGCTGCCGCTCAGCGAATATCCCCAGGTGACGCCGCCGACCGTGCAGGTGACCGCAAGCTATCCGGGTGCCAGCCCCGAAGTGATCGCCGAAACGGTTGCGGCTCCGCTGGAGCAGGTGATCAACGGCGTCGAGAACATGCTCTACATGAGCTCGCAGGCCGCAACTGACGGGCGCATGACGCTGACGGTGACCTTTCAGCAGGGCACCGATCCCGACATGGCGCAGATCCAGGTTCAGAACCGGGTTTCGCGCGCGCTTCCGCGTCTGCCGCAGGAAGTTCAGCGCATCGGTGTCGTGACGCAGAAGACCTCGCCCGATATCCTGATGGTCGTGCATCTGGTTTCGCCCGATGACCGCTACGATCCTCTCTACCTATCGAACTTCGCGACGCTGCAGGTCCGCTACCAGCTCGCGCGCCTGTCGGGTGTGGGTGACGTGCTCGTCTGGGGAGCCGGCGAATACTCCATGCGGGTCTGGCTCGATCCGGCCAAGGTCGCGGCGCGCGAATTGACCGCTTCCGACGTGGTTGCTGCAATCCAGGAGCAGAACGCTCAGGTGGCCGCCGGCTCCGTCGGCCAGCAACCGGATGCCTCGGCAGCGCTGCAGGTCACGGTCAACACGCTCGGCAGGCTATCCAACGAAGAGCAGTTCGGCGCCATCGTCGTCAAGACCGGCGCCGATGGCCAGGTCACCCGGCTGCGCGACATTGCCCGCATCGAGTTGGGCGCCGACTCCTATGCGCTGCGCAGTCTTCTTGACGGCAAGCCGGCGCTGGCGCTGCAGATCATCCAAAGCCCCGGCGCCAACGCGCTCGACGTGGCGAGTTCCATTCGCGCCACGATGGAAGACCTGCAGAAAGGCTTTCCTGAGGGCATAGAGTATCGCATCGCCTACGATCCCACCGTCTTCGTGAAGGCCTCGCTGGAGGCCGTGGTGATGACGCTACTTGAAGCGATCGTGCTGGTCGTCATCGTGGTCGTGCTTTTTCTTCAGACCTGGCGCGCGTCGATCATCCCGCTGGTTGCCGTGCCGATCTCCTTGGTCGGCACATTCGCGCTGATGTACATGTTCGGCTTTTCGCTCAACACGCTGTCGCTGTTCGGCCTGGTCCTCTCGATCGGGATCGTGGTCGACGACGCGATCGTCGTCGTCGAAAACGTCGAGCGTCACATCGCGCTTGGCGAAACGCCGAAGGAAGCGGCGCGCAAGGCCATGGACGAGGTGACCGGGCCGATCATTGCGATCACGTCCGTGCTCTCGGCCGTGTTCATTCCGTCAGCGTTCCTATCCGGCCTGCAAGGCGAGTTCTATCGTCAGTTCGCCTTGACGATCGCAATCTCGACGATCCTGTCCGCGGTCAACTCCCTGACGCTTTCCCCGGCGCTAGCCGGCGTGCTTCTGAAGCCGCACCACGGCGAGGTGAAGCGCGATCTCCTGACGCGCGTGATAGACGGCCTGTTCGGCTGGTTCTTCCGGCTCTTCAACCGGTTCTTCGAGCGCGCTTCGAACGCCTATGTCTGGTCCGTCCGCCGTGCCGTCAGGTTCAGCGCGCTCGTCCTTCTCGTCTACGCTGGCCTGGTCGCCACGACATGGCTGGGCTTCCAGACCGTGCCGAACGGCTTTGTCCCGGCGCAGGACAAATACTACCTTGTCGGCATCGCCCAATTGCCGACGGGAGCCTCGCTTGACCGGACCGAGGCGGTCGTCAAGAGGATGTCGGAGATAGCCCTCGCGGAACCGGGCGTCGAAAGCGTCGTCGCTTTTCCGGGGCTTTCGGTCAACGGCATGGTCAATATTCCCAATGCCGCTGTCATCTTCACGATGTTGAAGCCCTTCGACGAACGGAAGGATCCCTCCTTGTCCGCATTCGCGATCGCAGGTCGCCTGATGGGTAAGTTCAGCCAGATACCCGACGGTTTTGCCGGCATCTTCCCGCCGCCGCCCGTCCCGGGTCTCGGTACGACCGGCGGTTTCAAGTTCCAGGTCGAGGACAGGGCCGGGCTCGGCTTTGCGGCGCTTGCCGAAGCGCAGGGCGCGATTATGGGCAAGGCGATGCAGACGCCGGAGCTTGCCGGAATGCTTGCAAGCTTTCAGGTGAATGCGCCGCAGGTGCAGGTGGACATCGACCGGGTGAAAGCCAAGTCTCAAGGAGTGCCGCTCAACACCATCTTCGAAACGCTGCAGGTCAACCTCGGTTCTCTCTACGCCAACGATTTCAACCGCTTCGGCCGGACCTATCGCGTGGTGGTCCAGGCAGACGCGCCATTCCGCATGCAGCCGGAAGACATTGGCCGGCTGAAGGTGCGCAACGCGGCGGGCGCGATGATACCTTTGTCGGCGCTGTTGACGGTCAAGCACAGTTCGGGACCGGATCGCGTCATGCATTACAACAGCTTCCCGTCGGCCGATATCAGCGGCGGTCCGGCGCCCGGCTATTCGTTCGGCCAAGCAACCGCGGCCATAGAACGGATCGCGGCGGAGACGCTGCCACCCGGCATGACCTTCGAATGGACGGAGCTCGCCTATCAGGAAAAGCAGGCCGGAAACACTGCGATGTACATTTTCCCTCTGTCTGTCCTGCTGGCGTTTCTCATTCTCGCCGCCCAGTACAACAGCTGGTCTTTGCCGTTCGCCGTGTTGCTGATCGCGCCGATGGCGCTGCTTTCCGCAATCGCAGGCGTCTGGTTCACCGGCGGCGACAACAACATCTTCACGCAGATCGGCTTTGTCGTTCTCGTGGGGCTCGCGGCCAAGAATGCGATCCTGATCGTCGAGTTCGCGCGAGCGAAAGAGGATGAAGGCGCCGATCCTCTGTCCGCCGTGCTTGAGGCGGCCCGCCTTCGACTCAGACCGATCCTGATGACGTCGCTTGCCTTTATCGCAGGCGTCGTTCCGCTGGTGATTGCTAAAGGTGCTGGCGCAGAGATGCGCCACGTCATGGGCATCGCCGTCTTTGCCGGCATGCTCGGCGTTACCTTGTTCGGCCTCGTATTGACGCCGGTATTCTATGTTCTGGTGCGGAAGTTGGCGATCCGGCGGGAAAAAGGCCGAATCCCTGAAGGGGCGTCGCTGGAACAGCGAGCCTAAACCAACCATAACCATCGCACGCGGTCATGTCGGGAAGCCAGATGGCCACGTGCGATGCCTCCCGTCCGAAGGCAAATCCGATCGGCCTGGCGAACTGAGCGCAAGTGCAAATAGTCGTCAGGTTTGCCGGCTAGGGCGCACCTCGTTTCCAGTCGCAAACCGCAGGGCTCACGCAAACGTGCAAGGACGTGACCGGCAAAGGATTGCATCGGGTCGAAACCCTGCTAACACCCGGCTCCTCAAGCACCGCGTTGGAAGATCAGCAAGCGGTCGACGTCGGAATTTCGAGTGGGGCACTGCTTTGCCTGGCGCTCTTCGTTGATCCCGACCGACCTCTCTCCCATATGCGACGAGCCCGGCCTCTCCTCCCGGCGGGCTCGACAACAACGACCCAGGAAGAATAAAAATGAACAATAATGGACGCCTATCGGGCAACTCCTTCGCTGCGCATAACCTCCGCGATCGCCTGGCGGCCGACGGTCTCGCCTATCTGGTCGCGCTGATGCCCGTATTCCTGTTGCTCTGATAAGCTCGACTGCCGCGTTTCAGGACGCCTGTCGTGGACGCGCTCTGTTCGCGGCCTCAAAGCCACCTTCGGCGCAAGAAAGATCCCCATTCGGCTTCAATTCTCAGCTTTCGGAGGCGATCGCCGCTTGTGACGTGCGCGGCGTAGGAATTGGTAAAGGTGACGAGCAGGATGCGCGCCATCTTCGGATCCCCTTCGGTTCGCTCAAGTTCGTCGGCGATCTCTCGGTAGAGAGCTTCGCTCGACGTGGGCTCGGCGATACGCCGTTCCGCCATCTCCAGCATCCGTTCGACAAAGGCGAGATCGATCACATAGGCCGGCATCGATTTTCCGATCATGATGATGCCCCGCTACCTGCAGAAGAGGTCCGGCATGGTGTCTCGTGCGTGGGAACGCACGGGCGGTCCGTCTGAGAGAAGGTGGGAGTCCGGGGCGTGTCCTGTCCTGTTCGGAAAAGTATCATGCTCCATCTCCTTCTCACGCTATAGGCCCGGAAAGGATCGGGCCGAACGATATCCCTATGGGAGCCCAACCGCCAAAGGCGCGAAGAGTTCCAAGGGAAAATCAATTTTTGCGATCAAAGGCCGCCTTCGCGCGACGACGCCAAACGCATGGAACGGAGCGCGTGAGGCTACCGGCGCGTTTCTAAGGTCAATGCGAACCGCTCGAGCCCAGATGCTCGAACAGGTCTCGCGCCGGCGGGGACAGTTCCTCTTCCGCGCGCACGCAGACGGACAGCCGCCGCGTCGCCCAGTCATCAGCAAGGCGCACGAACGCGGTCTTGGCAGATCTGCCGCCGCGCCGTGCCGCCGTCTCCGGCATGATGGCAAGGCCGACACCCGCCGAAACCATGTGACACATGCCTTCGAAGCTACGCATGCGGGAGCGCATCTTCAGCGTCAGCCCCAATCTCCGAGCTTGTGCATCGATATGGCTCTGCAATGCGCCATCGGCCAGGCCGACGAAAGGCTGGTCCGCAATCTCGGCGAAGAGTGCCCGCCTGCGTGCCGCGAATACGTGATCGCGTGGGATGACGACGACGAGCCGGTCGACGGCAAAGGGACGCAGTTGCAGGCCGCCAGTATCGACCGCGTCCGAAAGAATGCCGATCTCCACGAGGTCGGCGGCGACTGCTCTCGCAATCTCGATGCTTTGCCGTTCCTTCAGATCGACGTCGATCCGCGGATGCGCCGTCATCCAGGCGCCGAGCCGCTGTGGCAGAAACTCTGTGAGTGCGGCCGTGTTCACCGCAAGCCGGATTGTAGCTCGAAGGCCATCGGCGTGTTCACCAAGCTCGCCGCGCATCCGCGCCATCTGGCGCAGGATCAGCCGGGCGTGATGCGCGAGCGCTTCTCCGGCCGGCGTCGGCCGCACCCCGCGGCGACCACGTTCGAGCAGCTTGACTTTACCGATCATCTCCATGTCGCGCAGACGTTCACTTGCCGCCGGCAACGAAAGCCCGGCATCCGCAGCACCATGGGTCATGCTGCCGGCATCCACCACGGCAAGAAACAGACGAAGGTCGATAAGATCGAAACGCATGCAAAGGAGGCTAACGGAAAAACAGCCTTCGGACCAGCCGAAGTCTGACTGCGGATGATCCGCATTGTGCCGATGCGGGTATACGCTATGCCGATGGCATGTTCGATCTTGCTCCGTCCCTCGTCGTTGCGATTGCCGCAACTTTCTTCGCCGCCGGCATCCTCAAGGGCGTCACCGGCATGGGGTTGCCGACCCTGGCGATGGGCGTGCTCGGTACGCTCATCTCTCCACTTGCGGCCGCCAGCCTGTTGATTGCCCCGTCCTTCGTGACAAATGTCTGGCAGCTTCTCGCGGGCCCGAGCTTCGGCGCGCTTGCGCTCCGGCTTTGGCCGATGATGCTGGCGATCGTTCTTGGCACGCTCAGCGGTTCTTCGGTGCTTGCCGGTGGCAGCACCGCGCTCACGACGGGCGCGCTTGGTGCGGCCCTCCTTCTCTACGCCGCCTTCACGCTCTTTGCGCGCCAGCTTCGCGTTCCGGCGAAGTGGGAGCCGTGGCTGTCTCCCGTGGTCGGCGCGGCAACCGGGATCGTCACGGGCGCAACCGGCGTCTTCGTCATCCCGGCCGTGCCCTATCTGCAGGCGCTAGGTCTTGAACGGGACGAACTGGTGCAGGCGCTCGGCCTCTCCTTCACCGTCTCCACAGTCGCCCTCACCGCCGGGCTCGTCTGGCAGGGCGCTTTCGAGGCCGACAATCTGCTCTTCTCCGGCCTCGCGATTGCGCCGGCGCTCGCCGGCATGTGGGCGGGGCAAGTCGTTCGCAACCGTGTCGACCCGCCCGTATTCCGGCGCTGGTTCCTCATCAGTCTGCTCGTCCTCGGCGCCGAAATGCTTGCGCGGCCGCTTCTGTAGGTCCTCGCCCAGTCCGTGGTTTGGTCATCTTGGGACGGAAAACTGCCGCTACGGGACCCATTACGCAAGACGCGGATCGCGCTGGCTGACGTTCCCAAGAGCTTTGCTGAGGAACATCGATCAATAAATTGAAGAAACTACGTTTTAATGCCGACTCCGGCCCGGAATTCAGGCCGGCACGATCTTCAGCGCGATGACACCGCCGGCGATCACCAGCATTGCGGTCGCCCGCGAGACTGTGATGGTTTCTCCGAAAAGCAGCACACCGCAGAGCACGGAACCGACGGCGCCGATGCCGGTCCAGACCGCGTAGGCTGTTCCAAGCGGCAAGGTCTTGAGCGCCTGGGTGAGCAGGGACAGAAAGATCACCAGGGCAACGATCGAGACCAGCGTCCAGGACAGGCGGCTGTAACCGTTCGAGAACTTGGTGCTGACGGCCCAGGCGACGTCTGCAACGCCGGATAGCACGAGGTAGATCCAGGCAAGCGATGTGGATGACATGGCAATTCTCCAGGGTTCGGCAGATCGCGATCGGTTGCGGCTTCAGACGAGTTTAATAACGGCGACACCGGCCAACAGCAGCACCACGCCGCCCAGGCGCAGCCCCGACACGGACCTCTGCGGCAGACGGAACCAGCCATAGCGATCAACGAAGACGCTTGCGACCTGCTGGCCGGCCACGGTGAGACCAACCGCCGCGGCCGCACCAATCGCTGGGATCGCGGTAAAGACCGTGGTGACATAGGTCGCTCCGGCGAGACCACCGAGCCAACCCCACCAGGGCATCGTCTGCACGCCGGTGATGTTGGGACGGGATGTCTTTTGCCCGGCGAGCACCAGGAGCATCACCGCGGCCATGGCGAGCGTGGCGACGAGAAACGAAATCGTACCCACCGCGAACGGCGCACCCCCGAGATCATGGCGCAGGAGCGCATTGACGGCGCCCTGGACCGGGAGCACGGCCCCTGCCATCAGCGCAAGGGCAATCCAGCCAAGCCGGTCGGCTTTAACATTGTCTTTTCCGCCTTGCCCGAACACCACCATGGCAACCCCGAGGAGCACGACGAGCGTGCCAACGGCGGCCCCGACCCGCAGTCCCGTCGGCGGAACGCCCAGCAAGCCGAAACTATCGAGCGTCAGGGAGGCGAGCATCTGTCCGGCTATGAACAATCCGACGGAAACGACGGCGCCAAGGCGGGGGAAGAGAACGATGGTCGAGACGACATAGACGGCTGAGGCGGTGCCTCCGACGAGATGCCACCACTTGACCGCGGGAATTGCACCAAGCGCGGCGATTGTTCCCGTCAGGAGGGTGACGAGAAGCAGCAGACCGGTACCAATCGCGAGCTGAAGTGTGGTCGCCGCAAAAGGCGATCCGACAGCTTTGGAAAGTTGTGCGTTGGCACCCGCCTGGACAGCGAGCAGACCACCCGCAAACAAGGCCAATGGGACGAACAGGGTCTCCATGACGGGACCTCCTTGATGAGAATGAGTTGAAAATGGAGGAAGGGTTGGTCAGGTGGATGCGCTCTGGTGCGCCCGGACCTGAGGAAGGTGCGGGACGGTCGGGTGATCACTCGTCTCAGGCACCAGATCGCTGAAGAATGGGATCATCTTGCGTCGCTCCACCGATCGGCCCATCCGATCGTGACACCATCTTTAGACGGTGCTCGGTTGCAGAACGATCTGTCGTTTCGCCTACTGCCTCTGCATATTTGCACAGCCGCTTCAATGACGGTACCACAGCGAATAAGGCGTTTGACCGTGGAGCTCGATTGCGCAGAGCGATTGACAATACGCGGTGATAGCGGTGCAAATTCGCTCATCCGATGAACAACCTGTCTTAGGTTTGCCCAATCATGCACAGCCATCACCGTATCGACTGGGAAGACCTCCGCTTCGTTCTGGCAGTCGCGGAGGCGAACTCCCTTGCTGCTGCTGCCCGGGCGCTTGGCGTCAATCACACAACAGTGTTAAGGCGTGTCGGGTCGTTCGAACAGAAGCTCGGGGTCCGGCTGTTTGACCGCCTCCCGTCCGGCTACATGCTCACCGCCGGCGGCGAGGAGCTGCTGGCCGTGGCCCGGCAGATGGCTGAAACGGTCACGGAGCTCGAGCGCCGCTTGACGGGTCAGGATCTGCGGCTCGAGGGTAGCCTGCGGATCACCACCACGGATACGCTGATGGCGTCCATCCTGCCGTCGATCCTGGCGGATTTCCGTCAACGCCATCCCGGCGTCCTGCTCGAGGTCAGCACCTCGAATGCGCTCGCAAACCTCTCGCATCGCGACGCGGACGTTGCCATCCGCCCCGCGGTCGATTCACCGGATGCATTGGTCGGTCGCCGGATCGCGAAGGTCGCTTTCGCCGTCTATGCGGCGCCGTCCTATCTCGATGTGCGGGAGCTGACAGCCGACACGCTGAATATTGCACGGGAGCACTGGATCGGGCTTGGTGACGCGCTTGCGTCCACGAGCGTGGCACGATGGATGCGCGCGACGCTCGTGGCACCCGCGGTCTTGCGTTGCGATTCGCTGGTTACGGCCCGCGAGGCGGCAAAGGCCGGCATCGGTCTTGCGGCCCTGCCCTGTTATCTCGGAGACACGACGCCCGGTCTCATCCGCATCGGCGCACCGGTCGCCGATATGACGAGAGAGCTTTGGCTTCTCACACACGAGGATCTGCGGCGCACGGCCCGCGTCAGCGCCTTCACCGAATTTGTTGGCCAGGCGCTCGCGAAACATCGGCCGCTCCTCGAAGGCAACAAGCCCTCAACTTAGGAGTTCCCCCGGGAACGGCCAATGCGGACGGAGCGCTTAAGATCGCTTTAAATCCAGTTGATCAGGGACACGTCAGATGCCAAGCTCAGTTTGCGAAACCTATCCCGGAATATGCGAAAAAAACCGCCTGAAGTATCCGCGGCCACCCCGCCTCCTGCGTGCTGCCAACCAGAACCTCCGAGGTGCGCCACGGCCGATATCGTTCGCGCCGGTAGCCATTTCACTGACCGTTGAAAGCGAAAGCGCTTCGGCAATCCGGATCGGATCGGCTATCTCGATGCTGGGATTGCTCGTTCTTGCCGCGTACGCCGGGACGACGGCCGTTGCAGGCATTCTTGCCGGCGGATTCGATGGACTGTTGATCGAGGCGTCGTCGAACCTCTGGTGAGTTCGGCACTGGGCGACCCGTCGCCTCAGGCCGTCAGAAGCGATTGACCGCATTGCGGTTCGTCAACGTTCCCGTTGCAAAAGCAAGGCTTGCCGCGGCGACAAGCGTGTCGCTGTAGGCGGTCGCCTTTGCGACTTTCGCCTGGAGCAACGCCGTCTGCGCGATGCTGACATCGGTGATCGTGCCCAGGCCCTGCTTGTAGTAGTCGACCGCAGCATCGTAGGTCGTCTGAGCAGCCGTCGTCAGCTCGCTTGCGGCCGCATAGCCGGCCAGGCTGGTGCGCAGCAGATCATAGGCGACGACGACTTCCCGCGCCGCAGTGTTTTGCAACTGCGCCATCTCCTGCTCGGCAGCGCCGACCTGCGCCATCGCCGACTGCAACCGCGCGTCGCGCAGTCCGCCATCGTAAATCGGGAAGCTCAGGCCGATCATCAGGTTGGCGTTCGGCTGGTTGACGCGGATCGTCGAGCGCTGGTCGAAACGGGTGTCTTCGACGCTGAGCGAGCCGATATTGCGGTTCACGTTGCCCACCAGCGCGACCTTCGGCATGAACTCCGCGCGGGCGGCCGCAATACCGTTCTTGTCGGCCTGCAGGCGGGCAAAAGCCGCCTGCACATCCGGGCGACGCTGGAGCGATGTCGCAATCAGCCGGTTGAGGTCCTCGGGCACAGCCTTCGGCAGAGCACGATTGCTGCCGTCGGCGATGCGGATCTCGAGCGTTGGCGAGACCCCAACCGCTTCGAGAAGCGTCATATAGGCATCGCGCTCGTGCCCTTGCGATTGGGTCAGGTTGAAGCGCGCCTGCGCCACTTGCTGGTTTGCCTGCGCGACTTCGATCGATGTGGCGATGCCGCGACCCATGCGCGCCTTGGCGGCTGCCTGGACAAGCTCGGCATTCTGCACCGTCTGGCGGGCGATCTTCAGCTGAACACGCGCCGCCGTCAGGACGAAATAGGCGTTGGAAACATCGAAGATCAGCTTCTGGTGCGTACCGTTGAAGGTCACGTTTGCGGCAAACGCCAATTGCGTTGCCGCCTCTCTCCCCGCATCCCGCCCGCCGAAATCGAGAAGCAGCCACTTGACCGTAAGGGATGGAATGAACTGCGCGCCAGTTGTCGTCAGCGTGCCGGGGGCGATCGGTATGGGACCGCCGATGCCGGGCGCAGTCGCCGACGTCTGCTCCAGACCGGCGAGTACATCGGCCGTCAGGAGAGGCAGGTACACCGCTTCGGTGATGCCGACGGCAATCGCCGCCTGCCGGGCGCGCTGCCAGGCGGCACGGGTGATCGGATTGGTGCGCTGGGCGATATCGACCAGTTCCGGCAAGCTGTAATCGTGTTTCGGATCGATCGACGGCGTCGCGATCGTAATCGGGATCTCAGGGTTCGGCGCGAGAGAGAAATCCGGCGCGCCGGCACTCACCTTCGAGGCGTCCCTGGTGCCCGCTCCCGAAACGGCCGGCCGGTCGGCGCTCGGTGGCGCCAGATCATCGAGTGCAGCGGACGTGCAGGCTGCCGGGATCGACAATGCGCCAAGGAGAAGACAGCCTCGGGCAGCACGGCACATGCTTCGGCAAAGGGCGATCACCCCTACCGAAACCCACCTCGCCCCCGCAGAAACCATCATTCCAAGGCATCCCCCGCTGCCAGCCGCCGAACCACAGTCTCGATCTTCTCGTAGAGTGCAAGCCTCCAGGCGAGCTCGTCGCGAATTCGCCGGGGAAAACCTCCGGCATGTATGCTTGCCTTCCGGGCGCGGGCGAGACGCGCTTTCAGCCGCCGAAGCGCCAGGGCCAGATCCGCACTGGGCTTCGGCGGGTGCCATGCCTCTAATCCCTCGGCCTGATCGTTCAGCCATTGCGCCACCGCGTGTTCATAGCCGAGAACCGCGCGCTTCAGCGGCGTCGGCGCGCCCCGCAACGGACCGAAGGCCCGGTCGTGTTCGCGCAATTCGACGATGGGGGCGGCCAGTTCCTGCAGGCTGAGGGCAATGCGCTCCGTCGTCCGGGCATCGATGTCTCCCCGTCGCACGTTTGCAGGCTCGAAACGCAGCAGTTCACTCTGGCGCAATGCGCCAGCGATACCGCTGATCAGGTCGGCATAGTCGCCGGTGGGGCCGCCGCGACGCGCTAACAGATCGGCAAGCGTGGCACCGCTCGTGGCAAGGCTCTTGCGTATTCCCTGCCCGATGCTGACCGGCCAGATCGTCGAGAAAACGACCGAAACGACGATGTTGCCGAAGACGATGCCGATGATGCGATCCCGCGCCTCGTTGAGATCCAGACTCGGGCCGAAGCCGTGCAGCACGACGAGAAAAAAGCAGAGCGCCATCTGCCAGCCGATATAGGAAATGCGCTCCGAGCCGACGGAGATCCATGCCGCAATGAGGCTGACCGCACCGACAAGAAAGGCGAGCTGGCCGATATCCGTCATGTGCGGCACGAGCCAGATCGTCGAGCCAATCGCCACGGCGCCGCCAAGGAGGCAGCCCGTCAGCCGCAGTGCCAGCTTGTGCATGGTCTCGCCCGTCGTTCCAAGCGCTACCATGAAACAGGTGATCAGGGCGGTGTGGATCGCAAACCAATCGAGGGCCGTGTAGGTGATGTAGGTGATCATCACCGCAAGCAGAGCCTTCAGCGCGAACTGCGTGTAGAGCGGATTGCTGAAAGCATCCGGCAGGAAGAACCCTTCCTTATGCGCATCTGACACCGGCCCGGGCGGGTCTGCCCCCGATAAGATATCGACGATCCTTTCAACCTGATGCGCCGGGAGCGCATCACCGGCTTCAAAGGCGCGAAAATCGGGTGAGCTTAGCAGCGTCTGTTCCGGCGGCTTCCGCCTGCGGATCGCTTCGGCAATGCGGCGAAGAACCTCCGGCGCCGCAGCGTTTTCCCGCGGCCTTCGTTCATCAAGCGATAGGGCGAGTGCCAGCGTCAGCAAATCATAGGACGCGTCCGTCGCCGCCTGCATGCGCGGCACGTCGTGCTTGTCCATCAACGCCAGAAGCTTTGAGAACCCGGCATATTTCTTGAGCTCGCCATTGCCTTCGGCCAGCAACGTCGCAGCCACGCGTTTCGCCGCGTGGTCTCCACTGGACAGGAGCTGGCCCGCCACCTCCAACCGCTCGGCGATCGCCGAGCGTAGCCGTCGCGCCGGGCTGTGGCCGGTGATGAGATGGATCGCGATCAGGTAGACCACCGGGAAGAACACGACCACCCACATCCAAGCGAGCCCTCGGATCAGCAGTTCCGGGATCGGCACGATATCGTAGAGCGTCATGACGAAGGCAAAGACCATGGCGACCGTACCGATCGGCGGCCCGGCACGGCTTGCCTGCGTCAGGTACATGCCGCCGAAGGTAAAAAAGGCGACAAGTGCCAGGCGCAGTGCCGGTTCGTCCGCCACCACCATCAGGCAGACGATGGCCAGCAGAATTCCGATCGTCGCCCCGACAAGCAAGCCGATGGCGATCAGGATGCCGGAGCCGGCATCAGCTCTGAACGCGAAGAAGACGAGATAACAGGAGATCGCCGCTTCGGGGACCCGCAGCGCCATCGCCGTTACAGCAACCAGCGTGGTGACCAGCGCCATGCGCAGGGAAAGGTCCAGCCGGCCCGGATAGGGTTGCAATTCGTCCCAGAGGATCGACGTGTAGCGGACGCTACTTCGCGGCTGGAACAGCATCGGCGTCGTTATGCGCGGGCCCGATGACGACGACGGCGGAGGCGCCGACGCGCATCAGGTCCTCCGGCGGATTTTCAAGCCGCACATGCACGGGAAAGCGCTTGGCGACCCTCACCCAATTCAGCGAGTTGGAAACGATCGGTATGCCGAGGATCGTGGCGGAATCTTCCGAACGCACGCCCCAGCCGACACCCTCGACCGTGCCGGAAATACGGCGCTCCGGATCCGCCATCACGAAGACATCGGCGCGGCTGCCGATGGCGATCGCCTTGAGTTCTGTTTCGCGGAAGAAAGCGACGGTTTCCCATTCGGCGGTATCGATCAGAGTGAACAGCGTTTCGGCGGGAACCACGACCTTGCCGACCGTCGTGCGCAAGCCGACGATCTTGCCGTCGAAGGGCGCCCGCACGATGGTGTTCTCCAGGTCCCGCTCGGCAAGTGCTACCGTCGCGCGTGCGACATCCGCCTGGGCTTTCCGAGTGTCGAGGGTACCGATCACCCGGTTGGCTCCGTGGGCCGACTGCAACGCCTGAGCAAGGCTGACTTCGGCGTCTTTGACGGCGGTTCGCGCCTCGTCAACTTGCTGCGCCGTCACGAAGCGCCTCGGCAAGAGCGGCTCCAGCCGTTCCTGTGTCTGGCGCGCAAGCAAGACATTGTTCTGAGCACGGGCGATCTGCCGGTCCGCAACGTCGGCATTGGCGCGCTCGAGATCGAGATTGCGCTCTCCCTGCGCCACTTCCGACTGCGTCGCCTTCAGTTCGGCCTGCGCCTGTTCGAGACGCAGGCGATAGGGTTCCGGATCGAGGCGGAAGAGCACGTCGCCCTTCTTCACGCTCGCATTGTTACGCACCTCGACGGCGATTATCCGGCCCGGCACGCTCGCGGCGATCGCAACCGTCGGCGCATCGATTTCAGCGACGTCCGTGCGCGGGCTGCGGTCGACCTGCCAGAAGGTGAAATAGACCGCGACGGCCGCACTGGCGATGATGAGCGGGCCGAGAGTGCGTGCAACTGCACGCCGGAAGACGTCATCGGCACTCAATGCGGCGCTCCGCCAAAGGCCAGAAACCAGTAGACGATGCTGGTGGTGAGCGCGAGCGAGAGGTAGACGAGAAGCGGCGCGGGCAGGTGTTCGTCGATACCGGCGTGGACGAGGATCAGCCTTGCGACAACCGTGGTGACGATACCAAGCCCGGCACAAAGCAGCCAGGCTGGAAAGTAGGACCCGAACACCACGATCGACGGGGCAAGCGGATCCCGGGCACACCCCGCGGCCGTCAGCATCACCACCGATAAAAGTGCGCGCCCGATCGTCCACCGCCGGCGGCCGGCACGCATGCTAAGTCGAACCACACCATCCCCCGTGTCATGGCCATTGTCATGCAATTGCCGATACTGGTGAATTACGCGAGCCGATTCAACCATTCATGGACCGGCATCACCAGGGTTCGAGAAACGACCGGTCGTTGAGGGGCTGGTGATCTGTCGTTCTTGGGACGGACGGCCTCGCCCCATGTAGAGGCGATCAAGGGTCGGGCTAGTTGTCGGCGCGCTCCGCCAGGCGCCGCAGCCCGGGAATGTCCTTCAGCGTCAGCTTCTGCCGTCCGCCGACGACCAGACCCTGCCCCTCCCAGGCGCTGAGGATGCGCGAAACCGTGTGCAGCGTTGTCCCGGTCATCTCGGCGATATCCTGGCGTGAGATCGGAAAGTCGATGCGGATGCCGCCGCTTTCGGGTTTGCCAGCCTGTTCGGCGAGCCGGAGCACCGTGTGCGCGACGCGGCGCTCTACCTCTTCAGTCGACATCTCGCGGATACGGGTATGCGCCTCGTCGAGCCGCTGGCCGATGGTGTGGAGGGCATTGACCGCAAGGTGAGGATTTTTCTCGACGAAGATGTTCCAGAGCTCCGTCGGCCAGGCGAGAACCAGGCTTTCGGTCGCCGCCGTTGCGGTGCCCGGATAGTCGCTGCGCTGGAGCGCTCGGGCAAAACCGAAGAGATCGCCGGGATTGACGACCCGCACGATGATCTGCTGCCCGTCCTTGGTGACCTGTGTCACCTTCAGCCGGCCATTCAGCAGTAGGAAGAAGAAATCGGCCGTGGCCCCCTGTTCGAACACGGCTTCGTTCTGCGGCACGCGCCGCACCGTGGCGCGCGTCAGCAGCGTGTCCAGTTCCGGGTCGCTCATCTTCTGAAACAGGGGGAGCGATTTGACGAGTGTGCGATCGAGTGCAGCCACGTTGGCCCTATATCCTGCCGATTTGAAATTGCCTTTGCTCTAGCATAGAGCCGGGTCCTGCAAAAGGACCCGGCATTTATGCCCGAGCGACGGTTTTCCCAGCAATTTCATCGGCCGTCTCATCTCAGCCCGCACCGTGGAGCCGCCGTTCAAAGGCATAGAGGTAGCCCGAATACCAGCGGCCGTCGCGCACGAGCCGGAAACCGAGATTGTCGGGCGGCACGCCGACGGCGCAGCCGCCGCTTTTCGGATCCCGGATGAAGAAGCTCATCGACGCCCGGTGCTTGCCGTTGACGACGAAGATGCCGCAAGCGGGAGCCTCCTTCAGCACCTCGCCGTCGTCGCCGATCGTAACGCGGCGGTGGCAGGTCTCGGTCCATTCCCAGACATTGCCGTCGAGATCGGCAACCCCATACTCGTTCTCACCGAAGGCGCCCGTGGGCAGCGGCATCGGGTTCTTCGCTCTCTGCCGGCTGGATTCGCGCTCGTAGTCCGCAAGCCAGCGCAGCGCCGGATTGTCCTTGGTGCCGTCGATCCCCAGCGCATCGTCGGGGAATTTGGACCCGGCGGCAAACGCCCATTGCTGGTCGGTCGGAAGGCGCCAGACCTCGCCGGTCTTCTTGGTCAGCCATGCCGCATAGTCGGTTGCGTCCGTGTAATTGACCCCGGTCATCGGCACACCCGACAGGCCGGCGCCATGGCCGCCCTCCGGCTGCTGGCAGCCGCCATCGGCGACGCAGCGCTCGTAGTCGTCGCGCGTCACCTGATACTTCATGATCTCGAGCGGCTGCTTGATGGCTGCCACCACGATCGGCGCGTCGACGGCAAAACCGTTCTTCAGGAAGTGTCCCTCCGCCCGATAGCTCATCTGTCGCGGCGCGATCGTCACGGTCACCGGCGGCCTGATCGACGGATCGATGCCGTCCTTGAGATCGTCGAACAGCCCCACCTTCGCCGAAAGTACGCCGCCGATTGCCGCCAAAAGGACGACCGGTGCTGCTAGCGAGAGGAGCGAAACCGCAGTTTTCTTGGTGGTGGGCATGGAAGGTCTCCGGGGGAAGTGGCACGCGCCGGCAAGCGCGTGCCTTTGTTCGCGCGTGGGGTCGCGGTGAGCGCGGCCCCACGATCATCCGCTGTCACCCGGCTACATCGACGCCGGCTTGACGACCGATGTCATCAGATCGTCGTTCCATTCGCCGGTCACCTTGAAGTGGCCGGCGGCACCCAGCTCGAACGCCTCGATCAGGTTGTGGTTGACGTAGGCGTACACACCCGGCTGGCGGAAGGTGTAGAAGGCAGCGCCCGCGGTTCCGCCCGGAATGAGCCAGGTTTCCTGGTCGAGATCCGGCGGGTTGCGGAACTTGCCGGTCGCCCAGACATAGTCGCCATGCCCGCCGATCAGGTGCGGCCGCGTATCGCGGTTGGCCTGCGAATGGACGACGAGCACACGCTCGCCCACGGCCGCAGTCAAAGCATGGTCGCCGGTCAGCGCGCCGACCGCACCGTTGAAGACGATGTGGGTCGGGGTCAGCGTGCGCATCGCCTTGACAGCATCTTCATAGGCTTCGCCCGGGGTTTCGTACTTCTTGTAGTTCCCGGCCTCGTCCTTCGGCACGTAGAAGTCCTGCTCGCCGACATAGTAGATCTTGTCGTACGTCAGCGGCTGGCCCTTCTCGTCCTTCAGTCCGTCGCGCGGCAGCACCATGATGGCGCCGTTCATGCCCGAGGTGACGTGCCAGGGCACCATGCCCTCCGGCGCGCAATGGTAGACGAAGACGCCGGGCTTGGTCGCCTTGAAACGAAGCGTGGTTTCCTCGCCCGGGTTCACCTGGGTCAGCGCCCCGCCTCCGAGCGCACCGGTTGCGGCGTGGAAGTCGATGTTGTGCAGCAACGTGTTGGTGTCAGGGTTGATCAGCCGCAGTTCAACATAGTCGTTCTCATGCACCACCATCAGCGGACCAGGCACCGAACCGTTGAAGGTCATCGCGTGGATCTCGGTGCCCTCGCGGTCGATCACCAGCTTCTTTTCCTCGATCGTCATGGTGAACTCGACGACGCGCGGTCCGGTCTTGGCGACCTGGTCATGGGCGTGCACGAAAGGCGGCTTGACGAGGTCGACCTTCACGCGAGGCAGGGTCGAGATATCGACGGGGGCAGCACCGGCTGCCGCGGCAGCGCCAGCGGCATGCGCCTGAGCGGTGTGGAGAAGCGGCGCAACCGCGCCCGCCAGGGCAGCGCCGGCAAGCATCGTCCGGCGGGTCATCTGAAGTTGTTCAGTCATCTTGCTCTCCTTCGGCGCGTTCCAGCGGCCGGGATTGGCCTTCTGCGAAACGCACCTGTATTCAACGAGTTAGGGTGGGCGGCGCCGACTTGGGCGGCCTCACCTCCGGTCTCGACCACCGGTCCCCCAGCAGTCACTAGAGAAGTAGAACCACAGACGAATCTCGTCTTTGTCTTGGAACAAATCGTTGCGAGGAGATCGCTTTTCTTTACGCCTTGCGACGTCGGTGGTCCGACCGGGCAGCGATACTTGCGTTTTCGCAAAGAGGGCCTTCGAACCCATTGATAGATCAAGCCTCATCCGCAAGTCCGCAAGGACGCACGACGAGGACCACGACCATGTTGGACAGATTGATAAGACCGAAACCGAGCGGCGGCATTCCGCGCGGACTCTCGACCACCGGCCCGGTGCTCTTCTCCTATGGCTTTCGGCCGTTCTTTCTCGCAGCCGCCCTCTGGGCGATCGGCGCCATGGCGCTGTGGATCGCCGCACTGATTCTCGGACTAGACCTAGCCGGCGACTACGGTGCCGCCCATTGGCACGCGCATGAGATGCTGTTTGGCTTTTCCTCCGCCGTTCTCGGCGGCTTTCTGTTGACGGCGATCCCGAACTGGACGGGAAGGCTGCCGGTTTCCGGCCGACCGCTCGCTGCCCTCTTCGGACTCTGGGTCATTGGTCGGGTTGCTCTCTTGTCGAGCGGCATCATCGGCCTACCCGTCGCAGCCGCTGTCGAGGCGCTGTTTCTGCCGGTGCTGTTGCTGATCTGCGCGCGCGAGGTGATCGTTGGTCGCAAGTGGAAGGACCTCAAGGTGATCGGCGGGCTCATAATTTTGTCGGCCGCCAATATCTGGTTCCACCTCTCGGTCCTCGGCAATCTCGATGTCGACGCCGCAGCGCGGCTGGCGATCGGGGCCTACACCATGCTGATCATGATCGTCGGCGGACGCATCGTGCCGAGCTTCACTCGCAACTGGCTGAACAAGGTTGGCCGCACCGATTTCCCCGTGCCCTACAACAGGTTCGACACCGCGGCGATCCTGATCGGCGTTGCAGCGCTCGGTGCCTGGACCTTCGCGCCCGTTCACATCGTCACCGCAGCGATTGCGGTGATCGCGTGCGCCTTTCATACGGTACGGTTGCTGCGCTGGCACGGATCACCGACCTGGCCGGAGAAGCTGCTCTTCGTTCTGCACGCGGCTTACGCCTTCGTGCCGCTCGGCTTCCTGGCCATATCGGCCGGCGCGATCGAGCTCCTCAGCGACTACCCGGTCATGCATGTGCTGACCGTCGGCGTGATCGCCTTCATGATGCTCGCCGTGATGACGCGCGCCACTCGCGGCCATACCGGGCGGCCGCTGGTGGGATCGGCACTCACCAGCGCCTCCTATGTCGCGATCGCGGGCGCCGCGCTAATCCGGCCGCTGGCCGAGGTGCTGCCGGAGCATTATCATCACCTGATCGCGCTCTCGGGTGTATTGTGGATCGCGGCCTTTGTGCTGTTCACGCTCGAATACGGACCGATGCTGGTGCGCGAGCGCCGCTCGCCGCGCGCCTCACCCTGACCGGACGTCGATACCCAACGCAAAAGGCGCCGCAGATGCGGCGCCTTTTCTTTTCTAGAAGGCTGGTCCTAGAAGATGCTGCCGTGGCCAAGTTCCAACGCGCCGTCGGCGATCATGTCAGGCGTCCACGGCGGCTCGTACGTCAGCCGGACCTCGGCATATTCGACACCCGGCACATACCAGACGCAGTTCTGCACCGCTTCCTTGAGGAAGGCGGTCGCTGGGCAGCCCTTGATCGTCGTCGTCATGGTGACACGGGCAATGCCGCCCTCCTGAACGTCGATGTCATAGATCAGGCCGAGATCGACGACGTTCTTGCCCATTTCGGGGTCGATGATGATGCGCAAGGCATCGCGGATCCTCGCCTCGAGGTCCAGGGTTTCAGGCGCCGACATGGGAACGCCTCCCACCGATGCGGATGAGGATCCGGTAGGTCTCGCCGGTCGCATCGAAATTGCCGGCCCATTTGTGGCCGCGCTTGGCGAGCTCCGGATAAAGGAACAGCGGTTCGCGCGCGAGCAAGGCGAACAGAACCTCGCCTTCGGCCATCTTCTCGGCCGTTGCCAGAATGCGCACCATAGGCTCCGGCGGATCGAGCTCTGTCAGGTCGAGCTGGCGGCTCGGGTCGGGCCAGGCGTCGAGATCCGTTTCGCCGACCGAAAGCCTGATCCCCTCGACCTCGCCTTCTGGTGTAAACAGAACCTCCCAGTCGCCATTGTCGAGCGGGCGGTCCTGATGGGTGAACCCTCGACCCGCCATGACGCTGAAGAGCGGAACGGGCCGGAAGGTCGCGATCAGCTTCAGCGCCTGGCCCGGCGCCAGGCTGTCGACTGCATTCATGATGGCCTGGAACGGGTCGCTGCCGCCGCGCAAGTGCGGCCGGACGTCGAGTTCATAAGGATCTTGGCTCATGGGAACCTCCGTGAGGAAAAGATGGCAGAAACAGGCCTGGTCGAACAAGTCCATCAGGCAATCGAAGTTCGGCCGGAACGTTGATCAGTCGCCGTGTTCGCACGAACTCCAGGATGAGCGCATTGACGGCAATCAACTGGCCGAGACTTGCAAAACGAAAAATAGGCGCGCTGCCGATCAGGAGGGCGAACGTGCCAACCGCGACCGTCAGATAAAAGAGCTGGAACCAGCGAAGGGCGGACGTTTCGCTGACGAGGTCCTGGACCCTCGGGGTCGGCATGCGCCCAAGCGCCGGCCCGTAACATTCGAGCCAGGTCATGAACGGCACGATCTTGTAGAGCTGGGCGAGCCCCATGCCCGTCAGCCATCCAAAGGTGGCGAGATAAATAACGGCGCCGATAGCCTCATCAAGGCGGCCGGCCGAGAGCAGCGCGACGAAGAGCATAGCCGCGGCGACCAGTGACACGAAGGCGCCGATGCTGGCGCGGCTGTTGAGTTCGATCGCCTTGCGCCGGCGCTCCCGATAGATACGCAGGATATCGCCGACATAGATCGCGACCACGGCCGCGCCGGAACCGACGGCAAGGAGGAAAAGCGGCGAGCGACCAACGGTGCCCACGAGAATGACGGGCACTGCGGCCGCCAGAACGCCGAGGCAAAAGGCACCAAGCATGAAGACAACACGGCTGCTTGTCCGCTCTTTGTCTGGCGACAGCATGAACATGGTCAAAAGTCGATAGCTGACGCCCATGGTGGTGAAGCTCAACCAGCAGCAGAGGCCGAGGGAGGCATGAAGCGAGAGACCATCGACGGTGAGGTCGATCGCGCCCGCCGCGTCGATCAGGCCCGAGAGCACGCCAGCATAGACGCCGCCGAGCAGCATCGTGCCGAAGAGAGCGGCAAGGCCGACCGCGACGAAGCGGGCCGGTAGTGGTAGGGGGCGTGCATGCCAAAGCGTGACTGCGAAGGAAAAGCCCAGCACCGAAAAGCCAACGATCGAGAAAGCGGCTCCAAGAGGAAGCAGCGTCACGGGAACATCGATCGCACCGGAAAGACCGACGAAGCCGAGGGTCAGGGTGGCGATGCCGACGATAAGAAAGAGGAGCGCCGGCAGGGCGACGGTCGGCAAGGACAGCGGCTGGCCGACGAGAACAGGTACGAATTGCAGCAATGCGCCGGTCATCAGCAGGCTTAGCCAACCGAGAGCGACAATATGGACGAGCGCCAGCGTTTCAGGCGCCTCAAGGGCTAAGACCGGATAACCAAAGCCGAGAACCATCATGGTCTCGCCAAGGACGAGGAAAATCAGCGCGGCCGCGAAATAGGACATGGTCCAGCGGGATAGCGTGGCTGCGAACATGGTGGTTCAACCCTTGGATCACGATGGCTCTGGTCGAGCCGAACAAGCGTGATCGATTCTGCTAAGTGGGAGCGGGATGAGAGCGGAAAATGACGCACGCTTTTTCTCACCCCGCTCTTGAAGGACACCAGGGGCTCAGTGCCCGCCGCAGCAGCAGTCACAGCCGGAGGACTGTTGCCGACCGATCTCAACTCGCCAGACCTCCGGCCCCTGCTCGAGGTATTCCCAGGTGAATTCGCCCGGATAGCGGGTTTCCAGCTGGTAGTGCAGTGGACGCGGATCGTGGTCGTTAACGATGATGAAGGCGCCACCCTCGGCAAGTGCGTTCAACATGCCGAAGATTTTCGGATGGCGTTCTACCGGCGGGATCGTCCGCACATCGATAAAGGGCTTGTCGGTCTCTGCAATGGTCATGGTTATCCGATTCTGAGCGCCGTGGTTTGATGATGATCCGGGAAACGCCGGCGCACACGCCCCGGATTTCCGCAACCTAGCGACAGCGCCGCCGCGACATTTTGTCGAAGCGCAAACAAATCTCGCTTTGGCCTCGACCAACCCCGTCCTTGACTTTTCGCAAAGAGGTGCCTGCCAGCGCGGCCTACAAAAGCTGTATCCATCGCCACCCAGATGAGGACGAAATGTTAGCTTCCGCGCTCCTGAAATACGGTGAAATGCGCCTGCCGCGCTACACGAGTTACCCGACCGCACCGCGCTTTGCCGCTGATGTCGACGATCACACCTACGGCGACTGGCTGAAGGCGATCCCCGAGGGGCAGAACGTGTCGCTCTACCTGCACATCCCCTTCTGTCGTTCCATGTGCTGGTACTGTGGCTGCCACACGACGATCACCAAGAAGGACGATCCGATCCTCGACTATCTCGATGTGCTCCGAGACGAGATCCGCATGGTCGCCGATACCATTGGCCGGCCGCTTCCGGTCTCGGAGGTACATTTTGGCGGCGGCACGCCGACGATCATCGAGCCACGTGAATTCCTTGCGCTGATGACGTTGATGGGCGAGCGCTTCGCGCTGTCACCATCGGCCAATGTCGCCGTCGAGATCGATCCGCGCCGGCTGACGCTCGCGATGGCCGAGGCACTCGGCGAAGGCGGCGTTAGGCGTGCCAGCCTCGGCGTGCAGAGCTTCGATCCCGTCGTGCAGAAGGCGATCAACCGCATCCAGAGCGAGAAGCAGACGGCCGAAGCCGTCGACCATCTGCGCGGCGCGGGCATCGGTGGCATCAATTTCGACCTGATCTACGGCCTGCCGCATCAGACGGTGCGCTCCTGCGTCGAGACGGTCGAAGCGGCCGCGGCGATGCGACCGGAACGGTTCGCGGTTTTCGGTTACGCCCATGTGCCGAGCTTCAAGAAGCACCAGCGCATGATCGACGAGAACGCGCTGCCCGACAGTGCCGCCCGCGCCGAACAGGCGATGGCGATCAGCGAAGCGTTGGTCAAAGCCGGCTACCGCCAGATCGGCCTCGATCATTTTGCGCTTCCTGACGACGATCTCGTCACCGCCCAGGAGGCCGGGCAACTCCGCCGCAACTTCCAGGGCTATACGACCGACACTTGCGAAACGCTGATAGGTTTCGGCGCTTCGGCAATCGGCCGCTCGCACGACGGTTATGTCCAGAACGAGGTCCCCCCCGGCGTCTATGCAAGCCGCATCGCATCGGGACGGCTCGCAACAACCAAGGGCTACCGACTGACCGACGAGGACCGTTTGCGCGCCGCGATCATCGAACGGCTGATGTGCGATTTCAGCGCGGATATGTCCGCAATCGCCGCAGCGCATGGCCGGGACTGGCAATCGTTCGTCGACGGCAATAGCAAACTGGCCGAACTGCGAAAGGATAGCGTGATCGATATTGCTGATGGCGTCATCACGGTGCGTCCCGAGCACCGCTTCGTCATCCGTGCGGTGGCGGCGGCCTTCGACGCCTATATCGACGAGTCCCAGAGGGTGCACAGCAAGGCGGCTTGAGTGCGCTGATCGCCGGGAAGGTTTGGTATTGCGAGCCTTCCCGGCGCAATCACGCCGGCAAAGCGTCATCCGTCTCTTCCGTCATGCTCGGGCTCGACCCGAGCACTTCGTTATTTTGTGCCACGAAATACGTTCGGATGCGCCTTGGATCCTCGCCTCAAGGGCGACGATGACGAAGTTTGGGGCAACTACGCTCACTGAAAACGAGCCGTTTCCAAGCTTGTCGTCGGCAGCCATCGCTGGCAGCTCAGCGATACACTTTGGCAAAACTGCCCATCCAACACGTCATGCCCGGCTTTTCCCGAGCATCGAGACTCAGCCTCCTCCCCCCCGAGAATAGCCGCGAGCGGATCGGCAAATCCGTACCGAATGGCCGCGAAACGGCGCACGCGCGGCGGGCAAACGGCTTCCGTTGAATCAAAGAGGCCCGGCGGTTGCCGGGCCTCTTGCTTCTCTCTCGACTTGGGGACCGCCCTACCCCACCAGATTGCGGTAGATCGCCGGCAGTGCCGCCGGCAGCCGCGAGATGTTGCCGACTACGGAATAGCCGTTCTGGCCGAACATGGCGGGCACGTAGGACTTCGCCTCCCGGTCGACCGTGACGGCGAAGGTGTTTATGCCGCTGCGCCGTGCCTCCGTGACCGCGCGACGGCTATCCTCGAGCGCAAAACGCCCCTCGTAGTGATCGATATCGTTGGGCTTGCCATCGGTCAGAACAAGCAAGAGCTTCTTGCGGTTCGGCTGCCGACGAAGCTCGGCCGAGGCATGCCGGATCGCAGCACCGATGCGGGTATAGTAGCCGGGTTTCAGTGCGGCAATGCGCGCTTCGACCAGCGGCCCCATAGCCTCGTTGAAGGCCTTCACGGTTTCCACCCGCACCCAGTCACGCCGCCTTGAGGTGAAGGTCAGGATCGAGTGGTTGTCGCCGCAGGCCGACAGCCCGTGCGCAAGGATGAGCAAAGCTTCTTTTTCCACGTCGAGCACCCGCCGGTTGTCTGACCAGGAATCGGTCGACAGCGACACGTCGACGAGGATCGTCACCGCCAGGTCATGCACCTGCGGCCGACTCATCAGATGGATGCGGTCGCTGCCCTGGCCGCCGGCGGCGAGATCGGTGCGGGCACGCACGACCGCGTCGAGATCGAGATCGGCGCCGTCAAGTTGTGCACGCAGCATCTCGTGCCGCGGGCGCAGCACTTCGAACTGGCGCCGCACCCGGCGGATCAAGCTCCGGCTTTCCTCGGTCAGTTCGCGCCGCTCTTCCTGGGCGGAAGCCGGCATTGCCAGCACGCGGCAATGGTCCTTGAGGTACTGCCCGGTCCGGTAGTTCCATTCGGGATAGGTCAGCTCGGCCGTCAGCGGCGTCGGATCGACGGCTTCCGGCGGCAGATCGAGATCGAAGCGGAATCGCGCCGAGGGCCGTCCCTTGCGCTCGCCGAGCGTCATGTCGTCCAGTTCCTCGGCAGCCTTGCTGTCGTGGTCGTCGCTGTCGTCGCCGGGACGGTCGACGTTGACCATCTCGGCCATGGCCAGGATCTTCTCGAAGCGATTGAGGATGAACGGGCTGCGTTCGCCCTTGCGGTTCTCCGGGTTTTCGCGCACCGCCACGTGGCGCTCAACCTCGACACCCTCACTCTGCGTGCCCGCTGTCGCGGCCACATCTTCGTCGCGCACGGTCGTGGTTTCGGCCCGCAACAGCGTGTCCGGCCATAGCGGCATCGGCAGCATCGGCAGGTAGCCGGGCGGCGCACGATGCGGGAAGATCACCGGCAGCGTCGTATCTGCCTCGCCTGTGGCCCTGCGCAACAGCCGCAGGACGCGGTTTTCAAGATGCTGCTCGATCGACGGCAGAGCGCCCCGCTTCCGCTCGGCAAGGGTAGCCTCGGCCAGACGCCGATAGCGCCGCCTAAGGCCTGGGAACCGCTGGAAGACGTCCTCGACCGTCTCCAGCGCGCGCGATATCAGCGCCAGGTCACGACGGAGCGGATCGGTCTCGCTGACGGGGTCGACCGGCATCGTCGCCATATAGGCGACGAGCCAGTGATAGAGATCCCGGTTCAGGTCTTTCGTCGGAAAAATGTCGATCTCGCCCGGCAGCATCAAGGACGCGTGGTCGCGCGCCGGCTGGACGAGTTTCTCTTCGCCAAGTCCCATGCGCTGCCGCCACCGCAAGCGATGGGTCGACGTGCGCCCGCGGGCGGGCACGATCTGCACCGCTGGCTCGCCGCCATGTCCGCGAAAGCAAACGCCGAGCACCGGCAGCATGTCGGCGAGCTTCACCGCCTCCTCCGGATAACGCCGCCAGGTTCTGGTGTTGCCGACGAAACGGTGCCAGGCTCGTCCGACGGTTTCTTCGAGCTCGAGGAAATCAAGCATGGCTCACCTCAGGCGATCAGAGAACCGGCCACTTCGAGAAGTGCTGAGCGCACATCCGGTTCGTCGGTCAGAGGCTCGATCATCGCGGCCCGCACCGCATCCTTCACCGGCATTCCGGCATCAATCAGCGAGGCGCAATAGACGAGCAGCCGGGTCGACACGCCTTCTTCGAGATCATGCCCTTTCAGAGCGCGCAGGCGCTGCGCGAGGTTGACGAGCGGCGCCACCTGGCTCTCCAGCAGTCCGCTCTCTTGCGAAACGACTGAAATCTCCGCGTTGCGCGGCAGGAAATCGAACTCGATCGCCACGAAGCGCTGACGGGTGCTCGGCTTCAGGCTCTTCAAAAGGTTCTGGTAGCCGGGATTGTAGGACACGATCAGCATGAAGCTCGACGGTGCTTCGAGCAGTTCGCCGGTCCGTTCAAGCGGTAACATGCGGCGGTCGTCGGTCAGTGGATGCAGGACGACGGCCACGTCCTTCCGGGCTTCCACGATCTCGTCGAGATAGCAGACGCCGCCGTTGCGCACGGCCCGGGTCAGGGGGCCGTCGACCCAGACGGTGTCGCCACCCTTGAGCAGATAGCGACCGGTAAGGTCGGCGGCGGCCAGATCGTCATGGCAGGAAACGGTCGAAAGCGGCAGGCCGAGCTTCGCTGCCATGTGGCTGACGAAGCGGGTCTTGCCGCATCCTGTTGGTCCCTTCAAGAGCAGCGGCAGCTGGCGCACCCAGGCGCTTTCGAACAACGCGCATTCATTGCCGGAGGGGCTATAGGCGGGGATATCGAGCGCCGCGCGACTGACGGCAGATTGGACAGGGCTCATGGCAAGTCTCCATGCTGGGAATTCTTGGGGAGATGCCGGCGCGGCGAGCCGCGCCGGCTGGTCGGTTATTCAGCGGGTTGGACGACACCGGCGAGCTTCTCGCTGCGCTCGCGTCCGGGCACCAGAACGGCCCAGATGAACATCAGCGCCGAGATCAGGACGACGGCACCGGAACCGAGGCGGATCCAGTAGAACAGCGCCAGCTGGTCCTGGACGTCCATGTAGCTTTCGCCGAGCACGCGCTGCAGATGCGCCTGGAGAACACCGGCAAAGGTCAGCGCGAAGGTCATGACCGACATGGCGGTGCACATGATCCAGAAGCTCACCATCGACAGCCACTGGTTATACGGCGCACGGCCGCGGATCTCCGGGATGGCATAGGCCATGACCGCGAGGTTCAGCATCACGTAGGCGCCGAAGAAGGCGAGGTGTCCATGGGCCGCGGTCACCTGGGTGCCGTGGGTATAGTAGTTCACCGAAGACAGCGTGTGCAGGAAGCCCCAGACGCCAGCGCCGAAGAAGGCCATGACCGAGCAGCCGATCGACCAGAGGAGGGCTGCGCGGTTCGGATGCTTGCGGCCGGCCTTCCAGGTCATCACGAAGGTGAAGACCACCATGGTGAAGAAGGGGGCCACTTCCAGCGTCGAGAACAGCGAACCGATCCACTGCCAGTAGCCCGGCGCGCCGATCCAGTAGTAGTGGTGGCCCGTGCCGAGGATGCCGGAGAAGAGCGCCAGGCCGACGATGACATAGAGCCATTTTTCGACGACCTCACGGTCGATGCCGTTGAGCTTGATCATCAGGAAGGCGAGCACCGATGCCATGATCAGTTCCCAGACGCCTTCGACCCAGAGATGGACTACGTACCACCAGTACATCTTGTCGAGCGCCAGGTTGATCGGATTGTAGAAAGCGAAGAGGAAGAAGATCGCGACACCCCAAAGCCCGAAGATCAGGATGTTGGTGACGGTCGTCTTGCGGCCTTTCAACACCGTCAGTGTGATGTTGTAGAGGAACATCAGCGCGACGATGACGATACCGACCTTGATCGCGAAGGGCTGCTCGAGGAACTCACGCCCCTCGTGGATGTGCATGAGGTAGCCGACGACGGCAATGGCAGCGGCGATCAGGAAGATCCAGAACTGCGCGATGGCGATCTTCGTGCTGTAGAGCTCGGTTTCTGCCTCTTCCGGCAGCAGGTAGTAGGTCGCGCCCATGAAGCCCATGAGCAGCCAGACGATCAGCGCGTTGGTGTGGACCATGCGCACGATGTTGAAGGGCAGGAGCTCGGAGAGCGTGTTGGGCAGGACGTAGATGGTGCCGGCAAGCACGCCGAACAGCACCTGGGCGAGAAACAGGCCAAGCGCTCCGTAGAAATAGAGCATCGCGACCTTTTGGGTTTGGTATTTCATGGTGTCACACTCCACTCGGTTCGCTTAACCTGCCTCGTTCGGCGGCCAGTTCTGGGTCTTGATGCGGCTCGTCCATTCGAGGAAGTCGGCGAGGTCGTTGAGTTCCTGTTCGGTGAGATTGAACTGCGGCATCTGCCGCCGTCCCTCGATGCCGGTCGGCTGGGCAGCCATCCAGGCCTCAAGCGTATCGCGGGCGCCATCCGGATCGGCCTCGCCGCCGAATCGCTTCCAGACGTTGCCGAGCTCGGGCGCGAAATAGGCGCCCTCGCCGAGAAGCGTGTGGCAGTTGATACAGGAGTTCTTTTCCCAGACGTGTTTGCCGCGGGCGACCGCATCGGTCAGCGTCGACTCATCCGTCGAAGTCGTCCGCATGTAGTAGTGGCTGTGGGCGGTCAGCCCGACGAAGATTGCGAAGAAAAAGAAGGACCCGCCGTAAAAGACGTTACGGGCCCCGGTTTTGGTGAGGCGTTCTGCCATCACGTGGTCCTTTCGATTTCAGTTGGCCGCTGAGAGTGCGGCCGGCTGATCTGATCCCCTCCTCGTGCGGCGCAGCCGGCAACAATCGGGGCGACTCATGTCTAGGGAAATCGGCGGCGGCTTCTTTGCGTTTCGGCAAACAAGTCCGCGGCTAGCCTCAGCTGATGAAAGCAGTGCTCAGGACCAGCTTCGCTGCAGCGACGAGGACGAGTGCTGCGGGCCAGATCAAAAGGCCAAGACGAAGGGCCGACGGCGCCTGCCGGAGCCCCATGAAATCGAGCGCGACGAACCGGCTTTTGACGATGGCGAGCCCGAGCAACACGACGATGACGAGGGTGGCCGGCCCGGCGACCGCCATCAGCGCCATGCCCGACATCACGGCTACGGCAAGCAGCAGCCAGGTCTTGAACAATTGTCTGGGATTGCGATCGGTCATGGCACTCACACGAGATAGACGAGCGGGAACATCACGATCCAGACCAGATCGATCACGTGCCAGAGCGTGGTGATCAGCTCGACATTGCCGGGTTTCGGTCGCCAGGCAACGATGATGAGCACGAAGGCACCGAAGACGACGTGCAGCAGATGGAAGCCCGTGACGAGAAAATAGAGCTCGAAGAAGGAGCCGAACTGAGGATCGCCGGCAACGCCGGCCTCGGCGCTATATTCGAAGAGCTTGATCCCCACGAAGGCGAAGCCGAAAAGTGCTGCATTCACCAGCGCCCGCCGACGCTGCTTAAGCGATGCACTCGGCCTCGTCGCCAAGGCCGCCTGCCAGCCGCTTGTCAAAAGAACAAGCGTGTTGATACCGGCAAGCAGCGGATCGAGATGCGAGCGGGCGGCGGCAAACGCGTCCGGCTGGAGAAGACCCACAATCAGGAAGCCGACAAGCAGAATACCGAACGCGGCAAGTTCACTCCAGACGAGCACCCAGAGCAGCAAGGCGTCCGTCGTATCCTCTTCCACCGTTGCGGCAATCGGATGACTGCGGGCATCCATGTCAGCGCCTCCGTTCAAAAAACATCGTTCGAGCTAGGCGCGAGCGCGCACCCTGTCTTTGCGATTGAGCAAAGAAGCCGGCAGGGGGCGGGGCTATTGGCTGACAACAAAGGAGCCTTCCGATGACAGACGCACAGATCGGCCTTTCCGTCGCGACCCCCATCATCATCGTCTTCGCCCTCGTGCTCTATCGCATGGGCGTGCTTCAGCGCGGCGCGACGCTGTCGGCGATCCTCTCCTCCGTTGCGATCGCCATCGTTCTGTTTCTCGATCGCTGATCTGCAGACTTTGAGAAATGTCAAAGAGGATCATTGCCGTCGGGTGTAGTTCGAACCAACACTCAACGGAGCAGATCGATGCAGCAGCAATTTTCAGAACATCACGAGCTGGGGCAGGCTTACCGCGAGCTTTTATCCCTGTGTGATCGCCTCGAGACGCTGGCCGATTCCATCCCGCGCCGCATCGACCTGACGAGCTGCCGCGTGATCCTGACGGAGCTGCCGGAAAAGCTCAGGCGCGTCCACGCGCTGGAGGAAATGATCCTGTTTCCAGCAGTCGAAATTCAGCGGGCAGACGACGGCCGTTACGCCTTGATCGCACGGCTGCGCGCCGAGCATGACCAGGACGATCGGGCAGCCGTCGAGCTGGTACGTGTGCTGAAGGCGGTTCTCGACAACAGGCCATCGCTCAGCTGGGATGCGATCGGCTACATGCTGCGGGGCTTCTTCGAAACTGTTCGCCGCCATGTCGCAACGGAGCGCCTGCTTCTCTGGCGCCATGCGTGAGACAACCGATATGACCTATTTTCTCCTCGCCTTCGCCGTCTTCCTGCTGCTCCATCTGGTGCCGGCCTGGCCGGCGTTACGCCAGGGCCTGATCGACCGGCTCGGTCGCTCGACCTATTTCGCGGTGTATTCGCTTCTTTCCGTGCTTGCTCTCGGCTTCGTCTTTCACGCGGCCCTTCAGCTCGATTTCATCCCGCTCTGGGAACCGGCGGCCTGGCAGGCCTGGGTAACCTTCGTGCTGGCGCCACTCGGCATCTTTCTCGTGCTGGCTGGCCTCTTCAGCGAAAACGCGCTGTCGATCTCCATCTATCAGGGAAACGAGCGGCCCGGCGCCATCGTAACGATCACCCGTCACCCGGTGCTCTGGGGCTTCCTGCTCTGGGCCGCCGGTCACATCGTGCCCAATGGCGACTTGCGCGCGCTGGTTCTTTTCGGCGGTTTCGCACTGTTTTCCGCCGGTGGCTTCTTCATGCTTGAAAAGCGTGCCCGCCGGCGTTTGGGTGACAACTGGCAAGCGGCCTCGAAGGGCACGTCAGTCTGGCCCTTTGCGGCCATCATTCGAGGCGAAACCCGTTTGCGCGCCGATCCCGTGATGATCATCGCCGCCTTTGCCACCGTCGCGATTGCCGTGTGGCTGCTGCTTGGCGGTCACGAGGTCCTGTTCGGCGCCGATCCGCTGCTTCAGGCCACCGTCTCCTAGATCACAATGATTTTTGGTCCTCACCCTGCCAGGCCATAGCCTGCGGGGTGATCGGCAGTGCCAGCAGGTCGATCGCTCGGGCCGCCAGATGGTCGACGATGGCCGAGACGCTCTCAGGCCGATGATAGAAGGCCGGCACCGGCGGCATGATAATCGCCCCCATTTCCGTGACGGCGCACATATTGCGCAGGTGACCGAGATGCAGCGGTGTCTCGCGTGCCATCAGCACCAGCCTGCGCCGCTCCTTCAGATGCACGTCGGCTGCCCGTACCACGAGGTTATCGGCCATGCCGGCAGAGATCGCCGCAAGTGAGCGCATGGAGCACGGCGCGACGATCATGCCGGCCGTCGAAAACGATCCGCTCGCAATCGCCGCGCCGATATCGGCGTGGTCATAGGTCCGCGCGGCCAGACGCAGCAGGGATGGAAGAGCGCCTGCGCCGACCTCATGCGCGAGCGTGCGGTGCGCCGCCGGCGACAGAACCAGATGCAGCTCGACGCTTTCGATTTCGCTGAGCCGCTGCGCGATGCGCACCGCAATCGCAGCACCCGAAGCCCCGGTGACACCGAGGACGATCTTCAACCGGTTCATCGGGTCAGCCCTCCAAGCCCGAGACCGGCCCAGATCGCATCGACCTGACCCACGACCTCCGGCGACATTTCGAGCACCCGCCCCCATTCACGGTCTGTCTCGGCGCCGATCTTGTTGGTGGCGTCGAGCCCGAGCTTGCCACCGAGGCCGGAGCGTGGCGACGCGAAGTCGAGGTAGTCGATCGGCGTGCCCTCGATCACGGTCACGTCGCGGCTGGCATCGAAGCGGGTCGCAAGAGCCCACATTACGTCGGACCAGTTGCGCACGTCGATATCCGGGTCGACGGCGATGATCAGCTTGGTGTAGCTGAACTGCGGCAAGACAGACCAAAGCCCCATCATCACGCGCTTGGCCTGACCGGGATAACGCTTGTCGATCGCGACGACCATGGCTCTGTAGGAGCAGGCCTCCGGCGGCAACCAGAGATCGGATATCTCCGGAAACTGCTTGCGAACCAGTGGCACGAACAGCCTGTTCATCGCCTCTCCGAGCCGCGAAGGCTCGTCCGGCGGTCGGCCGGTATAGGTGGAAAGATAGAGCGGATTCCGACGCATGGTGATCGCCGACAGACGCATGACCGGGAACGGCTCCACCGAATTGTAATAGCCGGTATGGTCGCCATAGGGGCCCTCCTCCGCGGTCTTGCTCGCCGAGACCGTACCCTCGATCACGATCTCCGCATTGGCCGGCACTGAAAGTGGCACGGTCTTCGCCTTCACGAGTTGCGTCCTGCCGCGCCGAAGCAGGCCTGAGAAATTCAGCTCGCTCAGTCCGTCCGGCAGCGGCATGACCGCAGAAAGGATCGTCGCTGGGTCGGCACCGATGACGACCGCGATCGGCATGTCCTGACCCAGGCGTTGCCAGAGACGATGGTGGCGGGCGCCGCCGCGGTGGGCGAGCCAGCGCACGATGGCGCGATCGGGCCCCAGCACCTGCATGCGATAGATCCCGACATTGACATCGAACGGATCATCCGGCGCGCGCGTGATCACCAGTGGCCAGGTAATCAGCGGCGCCGGCTCTCCCGGCCAGCACCATTGAACCGGCAGGCGCCCAAGGTCGATTTCCTGATCGCGCCAGACGACCTCCTGACACAGCGCACGCGTTACCTTTCGTGGCCGCATATACATCGCCGATCGGAGCAGAGGCAGCCGATCCCAGGCGTCGCGCAGCGACTGCGGCGCTCTCGGATCGCGCAGCTCCGCAAGTTCACCCGCAAGCGCATCGAGCCCGCCCGGCGCCAGGCCGAAACCACGCTCGATCCGGCGTTCCGACCCGAAGAGATTGGTCAGAAGCGGGATCGGTTGTGCGGCGCCTGTCGCATCGACCGGCCGCTCGAAGAGAAGCGCCGGCCCGTCGGCGGCAAGCACGCGGCGGTGGATTTCGGTCACCTCATGCACCAGCGAAACCGGTCGCGAAATCCGCTTCAAATCGCCTTCGCGCTCGAGCGCGTCGATAAAATCCTGAAGCGTTGCAAAGCCCTTTGACGGGCGAAAGGTCCTGTTCATGGAGCCTGTTTGTGGCGGCGAATGGCCCTTGTCTTTGACGTGGCGCAAACAACGACCGGCAGCAGGCGACTAGCATGCGCCGCATCGTTCGATTCCGACGCTCCACAGGTAGCAAATGACACTTCCGCTCGCGATCACCGCCCCCCTTAGCTTCGTTCCCATCGTCGCCATCGAAAGCGTGGTGCAGCGCGTCTTTGCCCATGTGATCGCGAGCCATCCGGGCCTCTTCGACCGTCTCGCGGATCATGCAGCCAAGCGCTACGCCTTCCAGCCGTCTGACCTGCCGATCGGCTTCCTTGTCGAACCGGCCGTGCCGCGCATCTCCGTACATCGCAAGGAGCGCACGCCGGTTTCCGATGCCTGCATGGAAGGCGAGCTCGTACTGCTCTTGGCGCTGCTCGAGGGCCGCATCGACGGCGACGCCGTGTTCTTTTCGCGCGATCTTGCCGTCAGCGGCGACATGGAGGCGATGCTGGCGCTGCGCAACGCACTCGACGACTGCGAGATCGACCTTCCAAGCGATCTCGCTGACATGGCCGGACCGCTGGCCCCGCTCGTGCGCCGCGCGGGAGAAAAGATCCGCGAACGGGCGCTTGGCCGCGTTCTCAAGGAGGAGGCTCCCCAATGGAACTGATCTGCCCCGCCGGCACGCCAGCTGCCTTCCGCGAAGCCGTCGATGCCGGTGCCGACGCGGTCTATTGCGGCTTTCGCGACGAGACGAACGCCCGCAATTTTCCGGGCTTGAACTTCTCGCGCGACGAACTCCGAACGGCAATTGCCTATGCCAAGCAGCGCAGGGTGATGACCTTTGTTGCGATCAACACCTTCATGCGCGCCGGCCAGGAGACGCTCTGGCATCAGGCGGTGGATGACGCCGTGGCACTTGGTGCCGATGCCGTCATCCTCGCGGATTTCGGCCTGATGGCTTATACGGTGGAACGCCATCCGCAGCAGCGGCTGCACGTTTCCGTCCAGGCCTCGGCCTCGAATGCCGACGCCGTGCGCTTCCTCGTCGAGACCTTCGCGGCAAAACGCGTTGTGTTGCCGCGCACCCTGACGATCGCCGACATCGCTCGCCTTGCCAAACAGATCGATTGCGAGATCGAGGTCTTTGCCTTCGGCGGCCTCTGTGTCATGGCCGAGGGGCGCTGTTCGCTCTCTTCCTACGCCACGGGCAAGTCGCCCAACATGAACGGTGTCTGCTCGCCCGCAAGCCACGTGCGCTATCGCCAGGACGGACGCGAGCTGGTGTCCGAGCTCGGCGATTACACTATCAACCGCTTCCCGGCGGGCGAAGCCGCTGGCTATCCGACGCTCTGCAAGGGGCGCTTCGACATTGCGGAGGACCGCGGCTACGCCTTCGAGGACCCGGTTTCACTCGACGTCATGGACCATATCGATGCCCTGCGCAGCGCCGGCGTCAGCGCGCTGAAGATCGAGGGCCGGCAGCGCGGCAAGGCCTATGTCGCCGAGGTCGTGTCAGTGATGCGGCGGGCACTGACCGCCAGCGCCACCGAGCGGCCCGCATTGGTGTCGCGGCTGAAGGCGCTCAGCGAAGGCCAGAAGACGACAACAGGCGCCTACGAAAAGCGCTGGAGGTAATCGGCCCATGACCATATCGACAAGCCCATCCAAGCCCGTCCTGAGCCTCGGCCCGGTCTACTATCTCTGGGATGGCCCCAAATGGCGCGATTTCTATTTCCGCATCGCTGACGAAGCGCCGATCGCCCACGTCACGATCGGCGAGGCCGTCTGCTCGAAGCGGCTGCATTTCATCGAGCCCCATGTCGGCGAGGTCATCGAACGGCTGGAGAATGCCGGCAAGCAGGTGAGCCTCGCCTCGCTCGCGCTGGTGACGCTGGAACGTGAAAGCCAGTTGGTGCGCGGGCTGGTGCGTGACAGCGCCCATCCGATCGAGGTCAATGACCTATCCGCGCTGCACCTGCTTGCCGGCAAGCCGCATTCTATCGGGCCGCTGGTCAACGTCTATAACGGCGCGACTGCCCGGCTCTTGGCCTCGAGGGGCGCGATGAGCATCTGTCTGCCGCCAGAACTGCCGATGACGTCGGTGCGCGGCATTATCGAGGAAAGTCCGGGGGTCGCCTTCGAGGTCTTCGCGTTCGGCCGCGTACCGCTGGCGATTTCGGCGCGTTGCGCCCATGCCCGCTCCAAGGGGCTGATCAAGGACAATTGCCAGTTCATCTGCGGCGAAGACCCTGACGGCCTGACCGTCGAGACCCTCGACAGCCAGCCTTTTCTGGCGCTGAACGGCGTACAGACCATGTCGCACACCTGCCAGGTGCTGCTGCAGGAACTGCCAGAGCTTGCCGCCGCCGGCGTTTCCCGCGTTCGGCTGTCGCCGCAGGATTGCGACATGGCGGCCGTGGCCCGCATCTTCGACGATGTCATCGCCGGGCGATGCTGGCCACGTGAAGCACAGGCGGATCTTGGCGGCGTTTACCCAAACAGGCCGTTTTCCAATGGTTTCCACCACGGTCAGACAGGAGCGGCATGGATATCCGCCGAAGCAAGTTAGCGAGGTGAGGAGGCGCATACATCGCCTCGCATTCGCGAATTGCGTCCTTCGCAGGATCCACCTGTCGGTTACAGCGCTTGCGCAGGCTGATGAACCGACGCATTGGCGACAGCGAGAAAGTTTGCGCATGCCGCGTTCCGATCATTGGTGCGCCAAAGCAAGCCAGTTTCAACTGTCGGGACGCGCCCGGAAAGCGGCAGATAGGTCACCCCGTCTCGCTGCAGCCTGGTCATGGACTGCGGCACCAGTGCGACACCCATCCCGGAGCCCACCAGTCCGATGATCGTCTGCATCTGTATAGCCTCCTGGAAGACGGAGAAGGCTGAGCGATGCTCGGCGAAGTAGCCCGAAACAAGGTCGTGAAAGATCGGCGCGGACCGCCGTGGAAAGAGGATCAGTGGCGCGGCGAAGAACGCGGCAGGTTCGAGTATCCCCTCGCAGAAGCCGTCGCGCCCTTCGTCTATCCAGGATGACGGGACCGCGGCAATCAGCGGTTCGCGAAGGATCGGGCGATAGCTCAGGGTTTGGCTCAGCGAACTGGATGGCGGAGCGATGACGATGCCGACATCGACTTCGCTCCTCAGCAGGGCATCGATCTGCACGTCGCTTGTCGCTTCGCGCAGAGAGAGCTCGACGTTTGGATAGGCAGCCCGAAAGCGACCGACGGCTGCTGGCAGCAGGCTATAGTCGACAGTACTGACGAAGGACAGGCGCAGGAGCCCCATTTCGCCGCGTGCAAGCTTTCTCGCGATATCAGGCAGCGCTGTCGCCTCTGCCAGAACGCGTCGGGCATGCACAAACCATTGCTCGCCGACGGGCGTGAGTTTCACCTCGCGTTTGGTGCGATCGAAAAGCCGCAATCCGAGTTCTCTTTCCAGCGCCTGGATCGCTTGACTGAGCGGCGGTTGCGTCATGTTGAGGCGTTCGGCGGCGCGGCCGAAATGAAGTTCCTCGGCAACCGCCACGAACTGGCGAATCTGTCTCAGGTCCATGTTGCTCATTAATATGTCCAGAGACCTAAATTGGCGTCATAAATATATTTCACAACTCTTTTGCGCGCCAGTAGGTTGGTCTCGATTTCGGGAGGCCAAGATGCACAACCAACGATCCAGACAGATTACAGAAGGCGTCGCGCGTTCGCCGAACCGGGCAATGTATTATGCGCTCGGATACAAGAAGGCCGATTTCGCCAAGCCGATGATTGGCATTGCCAATGGCCACTCGACGATCACGCCCTGCAATGCCGGGCTGCAGCCACTCGCGGACGCGGCCGTAGCCGCGATCAAGGCTGCTGGAGCCAACCCACAGATATTCGGGACGCCGACGATTTCGGACGGCATGTCCATGGGGACAGAGGGCATGAAATACTCCCTCGTCTCGCGTGAGGTAATTGCCGACTGCGTCGAGACGACGGTGCAGGGTCAATGGATGGACGGCGTTCTGGTGCTCGGCGGCTGCGACAAGAACATGCCGGGCGGCATGATCGGCATTCTCCGCGCCAATGTCCCGGCCATCTATGTCTATGGCGGCACGATAAAGCCCGGTCTCTGGAAGGGGCAGAGCCTCTCGGTCGTTTCGGCATTCGAGGCCGTCGGCGCCTACATGGCAGGCCAGATGAGCGCGGAGGATTTCGAAGGCATAGAGCGAAATGCCTGTCCGACGACCGGATCCTGCGGCGGCATGTACACGGCCAACACGATGAGTTCCTCGTTTGAAGCCCTGGGCATGTCCCTGCTCTACTCGTCGAACATGGCCAAATCCGACCGGGAGAAGATCGACAGCACCGTCGAATCGGCACGCGTCCTGGTGGATGCCGTGAAGAAGGGCATCAGGCCGCGGGACATCGTCACGCGGCAATCGATTGAAAACGCAGTCACACTCGTCATGGCGACGGGTGGCTCGACGAACGCCGTGCTGCACTACCTGGCGATCGCGCATGCGGCTGAGGTCGACTGGACGTTGGAGGATTTCGAGCGCGTGCGTCGCCAGGTTCCGGTGATCTGCGACCTGAAGCCGTCCGGCCGCTATATGGCCGTCGACCTTCACAAGGCCGGGGGCGTGCCGCAGGTACTGAAACTCCTGTTGAACGCGGGCCTGCTCTACGGTGATTGTCTTACGATAACCGGCAGGACAATCGGAGAGGAACTCTCGCACGTGCCGGATAGGCCCACCGCAGAGCAGGAGGTCATCCGGCCGCTCAGTGCACCTCTTTATCGCGAAGGACATCTCGCGATCCTCAATGGCAATCTCGCCGAAGGCGGGGCGGTTGCGAAGATCAGCGGGCTCAAGCGCCCCGTCATGACCGGTCCGGCGCGGGTCTTTGAGGACGAGCAGTCCGCCATGGATGCCATTCTCTCCGACACAATAAGGCCAGGTGATATCCTCGTCCTTCGTTATCTCGGCCCGAAGGGCGGACCGGGCATGCCGGAAATGCTCGCTCCCACATCGGCGATCATCGGGCGCGGTCTCGGCGAGAGCGTCGGCCTTGTCACCGACGGGCGGTTTTCCGGTGGCACATGGGGCATGGTCGTCGGCCATGTCTCCCCGGAAGCGTTCGAAGGCGGAACGATCGCCCTCGTCGAGGATGGTGACCAGATCACAATCGACGCTGGCAAGCGGCTCCTGCAGCTTAACCTGCCGGTAGACGAGATCGCCCGACGGCGGGCGTTGTGGCGCCAGCCTGTGCCGCGTTATCGGCGCGGCGTGCTGGCAAAGTATGCGGCCCTGGTGCGCCCGGCCAGCGAAGGTGCGGTCACCGGCTGACGTTGCTGAGCATTTTCGACAGCCGTCGGAAAACCGGGTCATCGACGCCGACCCAGAGGCGGGTGGGCGCCGCAGCCTCAATCTGCAACGCCGCCGACCGGTACTCGGTTGGAGAACAGGTTCAAGGCGGCGTACTGCAGAAGCATGATCGTCTTGCCATCGCGGATGGCGCCAGAGCGGATCATGGCAAGCGCCTCGTCTATGCCAAGTTCGAGAACTGCGATATCCTCGCCTTCGTCTTCGTTACCGCCGCCCTGGGATGTGCGGTCGTCGGGCTGGTACTCGCCAACGAAGAAATGCAGGCGCTCGGTCACCGAGCCTGGGCTCATGAAGGCGTCGAACACCTGTCGCACGTCGCGCAGGAGAAAGCCCGTCTCCTCCTCCGTCTCCGCGCGGATGCGCGCTTCCGGTTCGGCGTTGTCGAGCAGTCCCGCCGGCGCCTCGACGAGCAGGTCATCATGGCCGTTGACGAAGGCTGGGTAGCGAAACTGTCGGGTCAGGATCACGGTGCGGCGGACCGGATCGTAGAGCAGGATCGTCGCGCCGTTGCCGCGATCGTAGGTTTCCCGTGACTGCCGCTGCCAGCTCCCGTCGCCGCGCAGAAAGGAAAAGGTGGTCTTCTTCAGGACGTACCAATCGTCCGAGAGAATAGTGACGTCTTCCACTTGAATTCGGTGTGCAATGCTCATGCTGCCCTCCATTGATAATGGCTGTGATGCGGTCGGGCAATTTCGTGCATTTGCGTGCAATGTCAAGATTTTTCGTGTACGGACGTCGCCCTGCGGCATGAATATCGGGCGGCGTTTGTTGCGGAAACGGCGAGTGCCGTGGGGTCAATCCCGCGGCACTCGGGTCAGCCGATTATGGTCTAACGGCATCCGCCTATCGCAACGGGAAGGCGACCGGCCGGATCGGAGCTGCGTCGGCGCCACGGAACTTCAACGACGCGCCGACGAAGGCAAACTCGTAGACCCTGTCCTTGGACAGTTTTTCGAGATTGATGAGCTCAATGATCGGAGCGCCTTGCTGCGCGAGCAGGTAGGTGTGAACGGGAATGTAGTTGTTTTCCGTTTCGGCCGGGAAGGCTTCGAAGCTCAGGTTATCTGCGCCCACCACCATGGCGCCGCCGTCCTCGACGAGGAACTTTGCCGCGTCGATGCTGAGGCCGGGAGGGTTGCTCATATAGGCGGACTTGTCTTCGTAGTTCTGCATGCGACCCGTGCGGATCAAGGCGACATCGCCCTCCGCCAGCGTCACGCCCTGGCTTTTCAGCGCGTCTTCGAGATCCTTGCGCGTGATCCGGTAGTTGTCGGGCAGCATCTGCATGCCTTTGGCTGCCGCGACGTCGATCATCACGCCGCGCGCGACGATCGGCGGCAGCTTTTCGGCGCCGGTGATGGTCCAACCCTGGTCCCCGAGGTGATCGGCGGCGGCATAGCCATTCCAGATCTTGCCGTTCAGGCCGAAGTGATTGAGCGCGTCAATGTGGGTACCCATGTGGGCATACATAGAAACCGCCGAGCCGGTGTAGCTGACATGGGCGTTCATCTCCTTGCCGACCTTCATCGGATCGGAGACCAGGGTGCCATTCGGCGTGTGCGTCATCCACATCTGGTAGGGCGGGTCCCCGGCCGCCTCCCAGCTGGGCATGCCGATGAAATACTCGACCGCGAGGTCGTAGGACTTGCTCCCCTCGATCCGCGACAAAATGGCGGCGCGGGAATCCGGCGTGATGAGATTGAGGCGCCCGATCTCATCCTTCGGCCCCCACGGGCTCTTGCCGACCTCCTGCGCGAAGGCCGTGCCGCCGACGAGGCTGGCGACGAGAGAAGCGACCAAGACACGCTCCAGGACTGCGGTGTTGAACATGATGAACTCCTTCTTCTGGTCTTCCCGCGATATCAGGAAGCTGGGCTCACCTTATTGCTGGCGCTGAAGAGAATAATCAGCGATGAATTGAAAATATAATTTACTCTGGAGAAAATATGGATCTGCTGGCCGCCATGCGTTCGTTCCGCCGCGTCATCGAACTTCAGAGCTTCAACAAGGCGGCGGAGGAGCTCGGACAGTCGAACGCGTCGATCAGCAAGCAGGTCCGGCAACTGGAAGAACGGCTCGGGGCCGTGCTCATCGTGCGCACGACCCGGCGCATGAGCCTGTCGGAAAACGGACGCGCCTATTTTTCCGAATGCTGCCGGCTTCTCGACGAGCTCGATCATCTGGAGCGCACCACCTCCGGCGAGGCCGGCGAGATCAACGGCCGGCTCCGGCTCAATGCGCCCCTCTCCTTCGGATTGACCGTGCTTGCGCCGATGCTCGCGCGCTTCATGACACTTCATCCGCAATTGAAGGTCGACATGACGCTCGACGACCACGTGCTCGACGTCGTTTCGGAAGGCTTTGACGTTTCCATCCGGGTGCGCGCGGCTCTGACGGATTCATCGCTGATCGCCCGGCGGCTCGGCGACATTGGCCAAGTCATCTGCGCCGCCCCGGCCTATCTCGCAGACAATGGCACGCCCGCGACCGTTGCCGATCTCAAGAGCCACCATTGCCTCACCTATCGCCTGGCCGACCAGCCCGGCAGCTGGAGGCTGGAAGGGCCTGACGGCGCCGTCATGATCGACCTGCCGGCACGTTTCGTCGCCGACAACAGCCTGATGCTCAGCGAAATGATTCAGGCGGGCATCGGCATTGGCGTGTTGCCCTCCTTCATCGCCACGCCGTTGCTTGCCGAGGGCAAGCTCTGCCAGGTGCTGCCTGGTCACAAGCTCGCCGAACGCGGCATCTACGCGGTCTATCCTACCAATCGGCTGTTGCTGCCGAAGGTGAAGGCCTTCACCGAGTTTCTGGCAAGCGAGATGCGACAGGCCGGGCTTTAAGGGCTCGGCGTGACAAATACCTCAGAACCGGGTCGTGAGGTTCACGCGGAATATGCGCCCCGGTAGCCGCATTGAGATAGCGGTCATGTTCGGCCAACTGAAGATGGCGCGGGCGCCGTCGATCGCGAACGCCTCGTAATCATGTTACCTGGGTGACAGCTCAGATTATGGAACGGCCAAACTTTCCAAATTCGTTTGACAGCAATCGGCGGCGCGAATATTTTGGAAAGCATAAAGTTTCCGTATTTGGCCAACCGTTCATTTCGACGCGCGCCGCACCGGTGAAAGGAACCGGAAATGAGCCAGCAGTCATTCAGCATCGAAAATGCCCAGCCTATGAAAACGATGGAGGCCGTGCCCGGCGTGGAGGCACAGCGGACGCTGCCTGTCATCCCGACTGTGATCGCCACGAACGCTATCGGAACCCGCAGGCGCTGGCTCCGCAATGTGCTTTTCGCATCCGTTGCCATCGCCGCCGTCGCCGGCGCGACCGATTTCGGTTGGGCCTACTGGACGACGGGTCGCTTCGAGGTGTCGACCGACGACGCCTATGTGAAGGCCGATAGCACGACCATTGCCCCAAAGGTCTCGGGCCATATCGCCGAGGTGCTGGTCACCGACAACCAGCAGGTCAAGGCCGGACAGGTTCTCGCCCGCATCGACGATCGGGACTTCACAGTCAGCCTCGAACAGACCAGGGCCGGCGTCGAAGCCGCCGAGGCCAATATCGCAAACAAGCAATCGGCTCTCATCGCACAGCAATCCGTGATCGATTCGGCCAAGGCGACGGTCGAGGCCGACAAGGCCGACCAAACCTTCGCCGAGCAGGACGACAGGCGCTATTCGGAGCTCGCAAGGCAAGGCTTCGGTACCCTGCAGAACGCGCAACAGGCGGCCTCACGCATTGCCGCCGCAAGGGCCGCGGTGACGCGCGACACGGCAGCGCTCGCAAGCGCGGTCAAGCAGCTCGACGTGATCAAAGCCGAAGTCGCACAAGCAAAGGCCGCGCTAGACAGCGCGAAGGCGGCCGATCATCAGGCCGAGCTCAACCTCTCCTACACCGCGCTCGCAGCACCGATCGACGGCGTGATCGGCAACCGCACCTTGCGCGTCGGTCAATATGTGCAGGCCGGGACACAGCTGATGGCAGTCGTGCCCACGCACGCGGCCTACATCGTTGCCAACTACAAGGAAACACAGCTTGCCGATGTCGTTCCCGGCCAGACCGTGGCGATAGAGGTGGACACCTTCCCGGGCCAGGTCTTCGAGGGCCACGTCGACAGCATCTCGCCGGCAAGCGGCCAGGAATTTGCGCTGCTGCCGCCCGACAATGCGACGGGAAACTTCACCAAGGTGGTGCAGCGCATCCCCGTCAAGATCGTGATCAATCGCGACAGTCCGCACGACGTGGTGCTGCGGCCCGGCATGTCCGTCTACCCGACGATCGACACCCGAACCGCAGGAACGGCGGTGGCCGCCGTGTCGGCAAGCATAAACTGAAGGACGCTCAGGCGCCGTTCCCAGCTTTAAGGGCTGGCAGGAGGATGCAATGTCCACCACCACGATGCCCATGGTTTCGCCCGGCGTGCGTGAGCCCGCAGCAACGTCGCCCGACAAGGCAAGTACGACGGCCTGGATTTCCGTTCTTGCCGGCCTGATCGGCGCCTTCATGGCGATCCTCAACATCCAGATTACCAACGCCTCGCTGCTCGATATCGAAGGCGGCATCGGTACCGGCGTCGACAACGGCGCCTGGATATCGACCTCGTATCTCATCGGCGAAATCGTCGTGATCCCGCTCACCGACTATTTGAGCCGCGTCTTCTCGTTCCGGCGCTATATGCTGACGAACGCCATCCTGTTTCCGCTGTTTTCGGCGGCCTGTGCGTTTGCCCATGATCTAGGCTCGATGATTGCGCTGCGCGGTCTGCAGGGTTTTGCCGGCGGCGTGCTCATTCCGATGGCCTTCACCATGGTGTTGACCCGCCTGCCCAAAGCGCAGCAGCCGCTCGGCCTGGCGCTGTTTGCGCTCTCGGTCACCTTCGCCCCGGCGATTGGCCCGACGATCGGCGGCTATCTCACCGAGAATTATGGCTGGCAGTCGATCTTCTTCGTCAACGCCCCGCCGAGCCTGGTGATGGTAATTGCGCTCTACTTCACCCTTGAGAAGAAGCCGATGCAATTGTCCCTGCTCAAGGAGGGCGATTGGGCCGGCATTATTACCATGGCCATCGGCCTTTCGGCGCTGCAGACGGTTCTGGAGGAAGGCAACAAGGACGACTGGTTCCAATCGCCGTTCATCGTCAAGCTCGCTTTGACGGCGGCCGTGTTCCTGATCGCCTTCATCATCATAGAGCTCAAGGTCGAAAAGCCGCTGGTGCAATTGCGCCTGCTCAAGCAGCGCAATTTCGGGGTCGGCGTTCTCGTCAACGTGCTTGTCGGCGTCGCCCTGTTCGGCACGGTCTACATCCTGCCGCAGTATCTCGGCCAGGTGCAGCGCTACAATGCCGAGCAGATTGGCCTCGTGCTTGCCTGGACCGGGCTGCCGCAGCTTCTCATCATCCCGCTCGTGCCGGCGCTGATGAAGCGGTTCGACGTGCGCTACATCGGTTTCGTCGGCATAAGCATCTTCGCGGCCAGCTGTTTCATGAACACGACGCTGTCGCTCGACAGTGCCGGCGACCAGTTCTTCATCCCGAATATCGTACGCGCCATCGGTCAGGCGCTGGTGCTGACGCCGATCACGGTGATCACCACCGCCCGTATCGCCCCGAACGACGCGGCAGCCGCCTCGGGCCTGTCGAACATGCTGCGCAATCTCGGCGGCGCCGTCGGCACGGCCACCCTTGCGACGGTGCTGACCAAGCGTGAGCAGTTTCACTCAAACATCATCGGCCAGTCGGTGACCGTCTATCGCGACGAAGTCCGCGACCGGATCGGCGATCTGACGCGGCATTTCATGGCCCATGGCGTCACCGATGCCGCCGTCGCACAGCACAAGGCGATCGCCGTGATCGGTGCTACGGTTCGCCGGCAGGCGCTGATCCTCGGTTTCAGTGATACCTTCGCGGTGATCGGGATCGTGCTGGCGCTTGCAGCCATCGCGCTGCTCTTCACCCGCAAGATCCAACTCGGCGGCGCCGGCGCGGGTGGCGCACACTAATTCGAAGATACGATGGAAGGAGGAAGGCCCATGCAAGGTTCCAGACCGGATCGTCTCTATCTGGAGGATCTTCACGTCGTGCAACGCTTTACCAGCGCGACGCATACGGTCGACGAGGCGCAGATCAAGACTTTTGCCGCGCAGTTCGACCCGCAGCCGTTTCATCTGGACGAGGCGGCCGCCAGTGACACGCTCTTCAAGGGCCTGGCCGCAAGCGGGTGGCACACGGCGGCGATCACGATGCGGCTGAACGTGGAGACCGGCCTGCCTTTCGCCGGTGGCCTCATCGGCGCGGGCGGAGACATCACTTGGCCGGCCCCGACGCGGCCCGGCGATACCCTGCGTGTCGAAAGCGAGGTGGTCGAGATCATTCCCTCGCGCTCGAAACCGGACCGCGGCATCGCCGTCGTCGTCAGCCAGACGATCAACCAGCGCAACGAGGTCGTGCAGATCCTCAAGGCGAAGCTCGTGATCGCGCGCAAGCCGGGCTGAAACGGCCGGCCGTGCTTCGCGATCCTTCGGGGTAGCGCCGCGCGACGCGCTCTGGATTTTCTGTCGTCGGGACCGTATTTTCCCCGGCAGGCGCCCCGCGCAGCCGGACAGCAGCAATGGAAGGCTGTGCAAGAAAGTCTGCAAATGACAAGAATGATCAATGTTACCGAACAACCGTCCGTTTCTTGAGCGGCCCTTTTTTCTTGCTGCCCTTTGGTGTCTCCTCCTGCTTGTCGGGGCCGTGGCTCTCGGCGCTCGTGAGCGACAGTCCCTCGTTGCCGAACTGGAGCAGGAAAGTACCGTGCTCCATGGGCTGGCCTCCCAGCGCGCCGATCAGCACGATGCCCATTTGACGGCGCTTTCGGCCGTGGCGGTTGCGTCCGAAGGGCGCCGGCACGATCTCTTCCTGGATGTCGCGCGCACGATTACCCGCTTCTATCCGCGCATTGATGAAGTCCAGCTTATCTCGCTTGATCCGGAGACAGAGACGATCGGGACCGGTCCGCTGGATGCGGCGACGGCCAAGCGCATTCGTGCGGCGGCCAAAGCTTCCGACGGCCGGATTGCGCTTCTGCCGCATCCGCAGCGCCCCGATCATTACATGATGGTCAAGCGCAGCCCCAACACGAACGAGGCGCGCTACGGGTTGATGCTCGCCATCGATGCCGGCAAGCTGATCGGCGATGGCGGGCCTTTCTGGTCCCGATCGAGCACGGCCGTCCGGCTTTCGCTGCCGGACGGGCACAATCTGCTTCAGCCGGCCACGCTGCCCAATGCCATCCGCTTCTCCAGGCCGCTCAGCAGCGCGTCACAACCGCTCTTGCTCGAAACCGGTATGGATATCGGTCTCTCCGATATGTTTCCGCCCCTACAGACTGGCCTGACGTTCGTCGCCCTGACGCTCGCCTATCTCGCAGGCTTGGCGGCCTTGCGCCAACGGGCGCGAACCCGCGCGGCGGAACAGCAGGCACGGCTGAGCGCGCTCGATTCGCGGCTTAGCCATGCCTCACGGGTCAATGCGCTTGGAGAGATGGCAAGCGGCATGGCCCACGAGTTGAACCAACCCTTGACCGCAATCCTCGCGCAGGCTCAAGCCGGGCGTCGCCTCCTCAACCAGGGGAACCACGCTGCCCTCGCCTCCGTGCTCGACGATACCATCAGCCAGGCGCGCCGGGCTTCCGGTATTCTTGAGCGGTTCCGCAACTGGTCGCAGCCGAATGCGGTACCTGTGAGTGCATTCGACCTGCGCCGAGCGCTCGGCAATGTCGAGGCGCTGCTGGAGCAGGACGCCCGGTCCCGCAGCATCCTGCTGGAGTTCCACCTGCCGGAAACGCCGGTGATCGTGACAGGCGACCCGGTCGAAATCGAGCAGGTAGCCTTCAATCTGGTGCGTAATGCGATGGAAGCACTTGACGGTCACGCAGGCGAAGCGCCCGGCGTGGTCGTGACCTTGAGGCAAGAAGACTCCATGGTGGTTTTCGATGTCGTCGACAATGGCCCAGGTATTCCCGAAGCCTTGCGCCCGCGCCTTTTCACCCCGTTCATGACGACGCGGGCGGGCGGCACGGGACTTGGCCTCGCCCTCAGCCAACGCTTGGTGGAACGCGTCGGCGGCGAGATTACATTGGTGGCCGGCGACGAGGGCGCCACCTTCCGGGTGACACTGCCCAAGGCGCGAGCCCGTCTGGAAGAGACACAATGACCGTTCCCGTCTATCTCGTCGACGACGACGATGCGGTCCGCCGCGCGCTCGGCCTGCTGCTCTCGACGGTCGGCATCAAGGTCATCCCCTTCGCCGATCCGCAGGCTTTTATCGGGCAATTGTCGCGCCTTGAGCCGGGTTGCCTGATCCTCGACATCCGCATGCCGGCGATCTCCGGGCTGAAGCTGCAGGAAAAGCTCCGCGAAAATGGCGTGGACTGGCCGACAATCGTCATTTCCGGCCATGGCGATATCGAAGCTTGCCGGCGCGCCTTCCGCAACGGCGCCATCGACTTTCTCTCCAAGCCCATAGACGAAGAGGACCTGATCGACGCGATCCACAAGGGGCAGGAAATACTGGTGCGTACGATGCAGGCACGGGCGGAAAAGGCGGAAACTCTTGCTCTGTTGGCAGCGCTCACGCAGCGTGAGCGCGAGGTTCTCGATCGCATCGCTGCAGGTTTCACCACCCGCCAGATCGCCGAGGGGCTCGGCCTCTCGCCGCGAACGGTGGAAAGCCATCGCGCGGCGATCAGCGCCAAGCTCGGCAGCACCTCGCAGGCGGAGTTGACCCGCATCTGGCTCGAAGGGACGCAAACTCCGTAGAACTACGGATGGTGATGGAAGAGCTACGAATATCGATGGGCGGCGTCCCGCAATAACCTTTCCATATCAACAGGAAAGGAACCCATTGATGATCCGCAATATCGTGCTTGCAGCAGCTCTTCTCGCTCCCGTTGCCGCCACCGCCCAGGAGCTTCCGACCGCCGCCTACCTGCCGCTCGACATGGCCGTCAAGGCGGCCGACGCAGCGCTGAAGGCATGCGCCGCCGAAGGCCACAATGTCAGCGTCGCGGTCGTTGCACGGGACGGTTCGACCAAGGTGCTGCTGAAGGCCGACAATTCCGGTCCGCACACCGGAAACAGCGCCCAGGGCAAGGCCTTCACCTCGGCGGCCATGGGGCGCGACACGGCTGGCCTCGGCGAATTCATCGCTTCCAAGCCCGCCAATGAAGGTCTCCGCGACATGGACGCACGCATGGTCATCCAGGCCGGCGGCGTGCCGATCAAGTTCGGCAAGGCGCTCGTCGGCGGCATCGGTGTCGGCGGTGCGCCGTCGGGCGACGTTGACGCAAACTGCGCGACAGCAGGCCTTGCTGCAATCGGCTCGAAGTAATTCGCTCCAAGGGGGGCTCTCGCCCTTGAAAAGGCGGCGGGCCTCTCCATTTAAAGGCCACTACCCGTTTCGAGAGCTCTCAGCCGTCGGCGCCTTTGGCGTGCGATAGTGGCACTCCGGGTTAAAAACAGGGCGCTCCCCGGCACGGGTCGAGCGCCCTGTTTGCTTTAGCAGGTCATCGATCAGCCGAACGATCTCACCAGGTCTTGCTGAGCTTCAACGTGACCGTGCGCGCATCGCCATATCCGCAAACAAGCAGGCCATTGCAGCCGCTGACATAGTGCTTGTCGAACAGGTTGGTGACATTGAGGGCAGCGCCCCAGCCGTCCTTCTCGTAGCGCAGGGCTGCGTCGAAGACGGTCGACGCCGGCACCTTCGCGGTATTTTCCTTGTCCGCCCAGCTCTCGCCGCGATAGCGCACGCCGGCGCCGAGGCTGAGGCCTTCCAGCGCGCCCTGCTGCACCGTGTAGTCGAGCCACAGCGAAGCCTGCGTATCGGGGACGAGATAGGGCGATTTGCCGATCAGCGCACGGTTTGCGTCCTCGGTCACCTCGATATCCATGAAATCGAGGCCCGCAATCAGCTTCCAGCTTTCGTCGAGATTGACCTTGCCCTCGAACTCGATGCCGCGGGAACGCACTTCGCCGGTCTGGGTCGAGATGCTGGTCAGCGGATCGGTGACGAGAGCGTTGCGCTTGGTCAGCTGGTAGATGGACGCCGTCAGCACGCCATCAAAAAAGGTCGGTTCGTACTTGATCCCGGCCTCGAACTGCTCACCCTCTTCCGGCTTGGTGTTGCCGGTCGCCGTTACCGCCACGACCGGATTGAAGAAGGTCGCGGCGCTGACGTAAGGGGTGAGGCCGTTGTCGAATTCATAGGCAAGGCCGGCGCGGCCGCTAAGCGCGCCTTCGCTGTAGTCGAAACTCGAATTCTGGGTCGGCGCCCAGAAGGTCGGTCCGTTGTCGGTCTTGGTGTCGACATAGTCGTAGCGACCGTTGAGCGTGACGAGCCAGCCGTCGCCAAAGCGGATCTGGTCCTGCGCGTAGACGCCGATCTGCTGCTGTGTGATCACCTGGTTGATGTAGATGGCGTTCGCGGGTTGCGGCGCGCCATAGACCGGATCAGTAGCGCTGATCGGCGTTCCCGCCGACGACGCCTGGACGTGGTCCAGCCGGAAGAACTTGTAGTCGAGGCCGACGAGCAGCGTATGCTCGAGCGCTCCCGTCTCGAACTCGCCTTCGAGCCGGTTGTCGGCGGCGAACGTATCGACCTTCGACGTCGCCTCGAAGCCGAGGCGATAAAGCAGGTTGTCCGGGGTCGCCGGCGTGTTCGAAACCGGAAAAGGAAGGCTCGGATCGTAGTAGCCGTAGGTGTAAGGCCCGTTCTCGTGCTTGTAGAGATGACCGTAGCGAAGGTTCTGACTGAACTGCCAGCCGCTGTCGAACTCGTGCTTGAATTCGTAGCCGAGCATCTGCTGCACATAAGTTCCGGTATCGATGTCCGGCTCGCCAAAGAAGGCCTTGCGGTCGATCTTGCCGAAGGGCGCATCGACGACCGAGCCGACATAGGGCAGGAAGCCGCCACCGGTATGAACCTGATCGAGCCCCTGCAGCAGGCCGTAGACGGTCAAGCTGGTCGCGTCGTCGGGCTGATAGGTGATCTGCGGCAGGATGAAGCCGCGCAGATCCTCCGAATGGTCCACATAGTTGTCGCCACCTGAGATCTTGCCGGTGACGCGATAGTTGATTGCGTCGTCCAGCTGCCGGTTCACGTCAATCCCGAGGAAGGCATTGCCGTTGTTGTTGATGCCCGTCTCGACATAGGCGGAGCTTCCCTCCGTCGGCCGCTTGCTGATGAGGCTGACGATCCCGCCCGGATTGGCGCCGCCATAAAGCACCGAAGCCGGACCTTTCAGCACCTCGACACGTTCCAGCATGAAGGGATCGATCTGGAACCCGCCGAAGCCGTAGGAAAAGAGGTTGAGGCCGTCGAGGAACACGCCGGTCTGCGTCGCGTCGAAGCCGCGGATGTAGAACCAGTCGGTATCCGGATCGACGCCGAAGGGCTCGGCCATCACGCCCGGCGTGTAGCGCAGCGCTTCGTCGACCTTGTTGACGACGCCGCGGTCGTCAAGCTCCTCGCGTCCGACGACGGAAACGCTCTGCGGGATCTCAGCGATCGGAGTTGCGGATTTCGAGCCGGTCGTCGTCGCCTTGGCGACATAGCCGTCGACCGGACCTGTGGCGTCGTTCTCCGTCCTCGCGCCGGTCGCCTCGATCGTTTCCAGCCTTGTCGCCGGCGCATCCTGCGCCATTGCCGCGCCGGTGGCCAGAACCGCAATGGCGGCGACCCCGCTTGCCAGCCACTCCGTCAGCCGTACTGCCTTGCCTCTTACCATCATCTGTCTGCCATCTCACCCGAACCACCGCAGTGCCTTACAGGCGGGGCGGCTTACACCCTCTAATAAGGTGAGTGTTTATATCAACTATTGCGGTGGCTCTTGTCGCGATCAGCGGAAATTGAACGTTTCTGGGCTATTTGATGCGAACAACCGCCCTTCAAGATGGAACTTGCTCAGCTCAATCGGCTGCGTTTCCAAGACGCAGGCGTCGCGCCCACGACCTTGCGGAAGACCCGGGTGAAGTGCGCCTGGTCGGAGAAGCCGGTCTCGGCCGCAACCGTCGTCAGCGACGCCTCGTTCTTCAGCAACAGTTGCTTGGCTCTCTCAACCCGCGCATTGGTCTGCCACTGGTGCGGTGCCATGCCGGTCGACGCCTTGAAGGCGTGACTGAAGTGCGACTGCGACAGTCCGGCAAGGGACGCCAGCTCCTCCAGGCGGATGTTGCGCCCCCAGTTCTCGTCGATGTATTCGACCGCCCGGCGGAGTTGCCAGGTGGCAAGCGCGCTGCGTTTGCGGGCATCGCTGCGATTAAGCTTCATCAGGTCGATGAACAATGCGACCGTCAGGCCATCGCCGTAGAGATCGTGCAAGGGCTGCGGATTGAGGCACTCGGCGGCGATCAGCTGTGCAAGCTGCAGGAAGCGTTCGTCGTAAAACATCAGCCGTGGCGTGTCGCATCGCCCCGCATCGAGCTCCTCCTCCAGCCGTCGGCCGAGAACCTCGAGATTGAAATGCAGGTCGAGGTGGCGGATACGCCTGACATCGACCATGTCCGCCCAGATTTCCATGCCCGCCGGGATATAGGAAAGCGCCTGCTGGCGCTCGTTCTCGACCGCGCCGCGCCCATCGGGCGAAAGTCTGACGTTGCAACGGCTACCGCCTTCAGCGTCGAGCACGATGAACATGCGCGGATCATCCGAGAGGTAGTGGCCACCTGCCCTCGCCTCGCATTCGACGTCCCAGACGTCGGCGATGATCCCGTTCCATTCGCGCCGGTGCAGGCCGCCGATCACCTTGAACCCGGAAATCTTGTTCTGCATCCGCGGTTGAAACGACATCGAGGCGTATCCAATGCTCTAGGGACGAGGCGACGCCTCCGGCTAATTCCTTCCTCCATTACTCATCTTTAATGTTTGACGGAAGCCCCATTCACACGACCGGTCAATGGGCCTGGACGTTTAGGCGACCCGCCGCCGGTAGACGAGCCACGCGCCCCCCACACTCATGGCCGCCAGCGCGAACCAGGTCAGCGCGTAGACAAGATGGCTGTTGCGGAAGCTGACGACTGTGAGACCGCCGATCGGTAGGCCACCTGGGTTTGGCGTCGCGTCCGCGTCGATGAAATAGGGCGCGACATCCGTCAGCTCTTGTGCTGCCGCGATTGCCGCGACATCGCGGGAAAACCAGCGATCGCTAGCCGGATCGTTGGAGCGAAGAAAGGCGCCGCCGGGTTCGCTGATGCGCAAGAGCCCGGTGATCCCGGTGGTGCCGGGCGTTTCGCCTGCGGCGCGGGCAGTCCGATCGCGCCGGTCGGCGGGCACGAAGCCGCGATTGACGAGAACCGTCGCGCCGTCTTCGCGGCGCATCGGCGTCAAGACCCAGAACCCGGCGCCCCGCTCGGTTACGGCCTGCACCAGAACCGACTTGTCGTGGCTAAAGGTACCCGTTGCCGTGACGCGAAGGTATTCGTCGTTCTCTCGGGTGATGCCACCCCAGTCCGGCCGCGACGGGGCCGGGACGGCGTCAGCGTGCACACGCGCATCGACGCGAGCGATCAGATCGAGCTTCCAGAAGAGCCGCTGGATCTGCCAGGTCCCGAGCGCCACGAAGATGGCGCAAAGAAACAGGAGCGCGCCGGTCAGAAGGAACCTGGCGCGAGAGGACGCTTTCGCACCCTCCCCTTTCACGTCGCTGCCGCCGGTCATGTTCGCGTCTGCCCGCCCCTGATCAGGGCATGTTCTTCATCATCTCGTGGGTCATCGGCATCATGTTCGTATTGAGGTGATGCATGACCCAGAGCGAGCCGGCGAGCGCGATGCCGACGATGATGATCGTGAAGATCAGCGCCATCAGCGTCCAGCCACCTTCCGAACGGGCGTTCATGTGCAGGAAGTAGATCACGTGCACGACGATCTGCACGACGCCGATACCCATGACGAGCACGGCGGTCAGCAACTTGCTGTCGAGCGCACCGCTCATGACCAGCCAGAACGGGATAGCCGTCAGGATCACCGACAGGATGAAGCCCGTCATGTAGCTCTTGAGCGAACCATGCCCGGCAGCGTCGCCCGGATGGCTGTGCGCGTGGTGAGGCTCGAACGCGCTTTCGTGGCCAGGATGCTGCGAACTCATCCGAGTACTCCCAACAGATAGACGAAGGAGAAGACGCCGATCCAGATCACGTCGAGGAAGTGCCAGAACATGGAGAGGCACATCAGGCGGCGGCGGTTTTCCGGGTTCAATCCATGTTTCTTGACCTGCACCATCAGCGTGATCAGCCAGATGATGCCGAAGGTTACGTGCAGGCCGTGGGTGCCGACCAGCGTGAAGAACGAGGACAGGAAGGCCGAACGCGTCGGACCGGCTCCCTCGTGGATCAGGTGGTAGAACTCATAGAGCTCGAGCGCGAGGAAGATCGCGCCGAACACGCCGGTGACGCCGAGCCAGAACAGCGTCTCCATCTTGGCGTTGCGCTCCATCTGAAGCATGGCAAAGCCGTAGGTGATCGACGAGAACAGCAGCATCGCCGTGTTGATGGCGATGAGGTTGAGGTCGAACAGGTCGGCTGGTGCGGGACCTGCCGCGTAGTTGCGCCCGACCACACCGTGCGTGGCGAAGAGAACGGCGAAGATCAGGCAGTCGCTCATCAGGTAGAGCCAGAAGCCCAGCATGGTGCTGTGCTCCGGGTGGTGCTCTTCCTTGAGGTAGAACTGCGGCTTCTCTGTTTCTTGGACTTGGGTTTGGCTCATCGTTTCAGATCCGTTCCGCAAGCAGTTTCGAGCGTGCGTCTTCGGTCGCCGCGACGGTTTCCGCGGGAATGAAGAAATCACGGTTGTAGTTGAAGGTATGGCCGATGGAGACCGCAATCAGGGCGATGAAGGATACCGCCGCCAGCCACCAGATGTACCAGATCAACGCGAAGGCGAGCACGACGCTGATGCCGGAGAGAATGATGCCAGTGCCGGTGTTCTTCGGCATGTGGATCGGCTTGAAGCCTTCGAGCGGACGCTCGTAACCCCGGTTCTTCATGTCGTACCAGCTGTCATGGTCGTGAACGACGGGCGTGAAGGCGAAGTTGTAGTCCGGCGGCGGCGACGAGGTCGACCATTCGAGCGTGCGGCCATCCCAGGCATCGCCTGAGGTTTCACGCAGTTGGTCGCGACGCAGGAAGCTGACGACAAGTTGGATGATGAAGGACGCGATGCCGATGGCGATCAGGACCGCACCGAAAGCGGCGATGATGAACCAGATCTGCAGCGAGGGATCCTCGAACTGGCTGACACGCCGAGTGACCCCCATCAGGCCGAGCACGTAGAGCGGCATGAAGGCGAAGAAGAAGCCGATCTGCCAGAACCAGAAGCTCATCTTGCCCCAGAAGGGATCGAGCTTGTAGCCGAAGGCCTTCGGCCACCAGTAGACAAGGCCGGCCATCAGCCCGAACAGCACACCGCCGATGATGACGTTGTGGAAGTGGGCAATCAGGAACAGCGAGTTGTGCAGCACGAAGTCGGCCGGCGGGATCGCCAGCATGACGCCGGTCATGCCGCCGATAACGAAGGTCACCATGAAACCGATCGTCCACAGCATCGGCAGTTCGTAGCGGATACGGCCGCGATACATGGTGAAGAGCCAATTGAACATCTTCGCCCCGGTCGGGATCGAGATGATCATCGTGGTGATGCCAAAAAAGGCGTTCACCGAAGCACCCGAACCCATGGTGAAGAAGTGATGTAGCCACACCAGGTAGGAGAGGATCATGATCACGCAGGTGGCGTAGACCATCGACGTATAACCGAAGAGGCGCTTGCCGCAGAAGGTCGCGACGACTTCGGAGAAGATGCCGAAGGCCGGCAGTACGAGAATGTAGACTTCCGGGTGGCCCCAGATCCAGATGAGGTTGATGTACATCATCGGATTGCCACCAAGGTCATTGGTGAAGAAGTTGAAGCCGAGGTAGCGGTCGAGCGACAACAGCGCAAGCGTCGCCGTCAGGATCGGGAAGGTCGCGACGATGAGGATGTTGGTGCACAGCGACGTCCAGGTGAAGACCGGCATCTTCATGAAGGTCATGCCCGGAGCGCGCATCTTCACGATCGTGGCGATCAGGTTGATGCCGGATAAGGTTGTCCCGACGCCCGCCACCTGTAGGCCCCATATGTAATAGTCGACGCCGACGCCGGGACTGTAGTCGGCACCCGAGAGCGGCGGATAGGCGAGCCAGCCGGTGCGCGCGAATTCACCGACGAACAGCGACATCATGATGATGACCGCACCGCCCGTCGTCATCCAGAACGAGAAATTGTTGAGGAAGGGGAACGAGACGTCGCGCGCGCCGATCTGCAGCGGCACGACATAGTTCATGAAACCGGTGACAAAGGGCATCGCCACGAAGAAGATCATGATCACGCCGTGGGCAGTGAAGATCTGGTCGTAGTGGTGCGGGTTGAGATAGCCTTCGTTGCCGTTGAAGGCGATCGCCTGCTGTATGCGCATCATGATCGCGTCGGCAAATCCGCGCAAAAGCATCACGATCGCCAGGATGATGTACATGATGCCGATCTTCTTGTGATCGACCGACGTGAACCACTCGTTCCAGAGATAGCCCCAGAGCTTGTACTTCGTGATCAGCGCGAGGATCGCCAGGCCGCCGACGGCCACGGCTGCGAAGGTCACGACAAGGATCGGCTCGTGGTATGGGATCGCTTCCCAGGTAAGCCGCCCGAAGATGAATTGCGTGAGGCTGGTGTCACCAAACATGGGTCTTCCAATATGTCTCGAATTGCGGCCCGAAGGGCCCTGGCGCTCGCTGGATCAAGGCCGGCGAGCGCGCGAAAGTCCTACTGCGTCTTGTGCATGTCGTGGTTCATCGGCGCCGGCTGCCCTTCCTTGACGCCTTCGGCCGGTTCCTCGCTCTTGGCGGGGTTACCGGTTTCGGGGAAGGTCGCGGCCGGTGCGGCCGCTTCGGTCACTCCGCCCGTATGGCGGTTGTCATGCTCGAGTTTGGCGCGGTTCTCATGGCTTTCGACGCCGGCTCCGCCCATCATGTCGATGTGCATCATATCCTTCATGCACATCTGGCCTTCGCGCACGCACATGTTGAGAACGGCTTCATAGAGGCCGTTTTCCACGGAAGCGTAGTAGCGCACCGGCTCCTTCGCGCTCGGCTTTTCGAGCTTCAGGTAGGCGTCACGATTGAGCATCGTGCCGTTCTGCTTGACGCGGGCAACCCAGGCATCAAAGCCCGCCTGGTCCACGCCGTGGAACTTGAAGCGCATGTGCGAGAAGCCGTCGCCGCTGTAGTTGGACGAGAGGCCCTCGTATTCGCCGGCCTTGTTGATAACGGCGTGCAGCTTGGTCTGCATGCCGGGCATGGCATAGATCATGCCGGCGAGCGCCGGAACGTAGAACGAGTTCATCACCGACGAGGCAGTGATCTTGAAATTAATCGGCACGTCGACCGGCGCCGCCATCTCGTTGACCGTGGCAATACCGTATTCCGGATAGAAGAACAGCCATTTCCAGTCGAGCGCGACGACTTCGACCGTGATCGGCTTCATCTCTTCGGTCACCGGGCGCGCCGCATCGATCCGATCGAGCGGTCGATAGGGATCGAGCTTGTGGGTGCTGACCCAGGTGATCGCGCCGAGCGCGATGATGATCGCGAGCGGAGCCGACCAGATGATGACTTCGAGGCCGGTGGAATGGTGCCATTCCGGATCATACTTGGCGGCCGTGTTCGACTGGCGATAGCGCCAGGCAAAGAACAGCGTCAGGAAAAGGACGGGAACGATGATCAACAGCATCAGGACCGTCGAAATAACGATCAGATCCCGCTGCTGCGCGGCGATATCACCGGAAGGCGACATGACCACCATGTTGCATCCCGAGAGAACGGAGAGCAACAGGACGGCAATCGTCGATCGTCCGGCTAAACTGTATGGCTTCGGCATTGCGGCCTCAACTTGCGTTTTGTCTAGTCGGCATTACTCGGGCATGATCGGGCATGGAAGTGAGGTCCATCGTCGCAGCGCAACATTTTGCCGCAGTGCAGTGACGACCGTATCGCTCTATGCGCGTTTGTACGGGCGCAAAGGCATATTGTCGGTTCGATGCCGGCTGTTCCAGCGAACGTTAGGCACGAACTCGAATGAGGCATGTGCGCAGGTACGTGCACGGCATTCTTGATATCAGACGCCAATTGGTCAACACTCTAACGACAAGACGTTCGATCGTCGGAGAAATTCATGGTTTCGGTCGCTAACCCAACATCGTCTGGTCTCGAGCGGGATGCACGTCGCATTCACGAGGACGACAAGCCTCTGTCCCCGGGCAGCATCGCCATCGGCGTGGTCATTGGACGAACCTCGGAATTCTTCGACTTCTTCGTCTACGGCCTCGGCTCGATCCTCGTTTTTCCGAAGCTGATTTTCCCGTTCGCGCCCAATGCGGTCACCGCGACGCTCATGTCCTTCGCGCTGTTCCCGCTCGCTTTCCTCGCCCGCCCGGTCGGCTCCTTCGTCTTCATGTGGGTCGACCGCAACTACGGGCGCGGCACGAAGCTGACGATCGCGCTCGTCATTCTCGGTGGCTCGACGGCGTCAATCGCCTTCCTGCCCGGCTATGACACAATCGGATATTGGGCGGTGGCGCTATTGGCGCTGTTCCGGCTGGGCCAGGGCTTTGCGCTTGGCGGCGCCTGGGACGGCCTCGCATCGCTGCTGAACCTTAATGCGCCGCAGAATCACCGCGGCTGGTACGCGATGATCCCGCAGCTCGGGGCGCCGATCGGCTTTGCGCTTGCGAGCATCCTCTTCGGTTATTTCGTCAGCAACCTTTCGCAGGAAGATTTCCTCGCCTGGGGCTGGCGCTATCCGTTCTTCGTCGCCTTTGCGATCAACGTCGTGGCGCTTTTCGCGCGCCTGCGCATCGTCGCCAGCAAGGAATTCGGCGCCGCCATGGAAGCCAAAGAGCTTGAGGCGCGGCCGATCTTCGAGATGCTGAGCAAGCACAGCATCGACGTCGTGCTCGGCGCCTTCGTGCCGCTCGCAAGCTTCGCAATGTTCCACCTCGTCACCATTTTCCCCTTGAGCTGGGTGACGCTCAATGGCGGCCAGTCGGCGGCTGAATTCCTGTGGGTTCAGGTGGCAGGTGCCGTCGTCGGCGCCATCGGCATCGTGCTTTCGGGCGTAATTGCCGACCGGGTCGGTCGCCGCAACCAGCTGATGATCGGTGCGATCCTGATCGCGATCTTCAGCTTCTCGGCCCCCTTCCTGCTCGATGCCGGCGGCAAGGGCCAGGACGCTTACATCCTGATCGGCTTCGCCATCCTCGGCCTTTCCTTCGGCCAGTCCTCGGGCGCCGTCTCCTCGCGCTTCACCCAGTACTATCGCTACACGGGTGCCGCTCTGACGTCGGACCTCGCCTGGCTCGTCGGCGCCGCTTTCGCGCCGCTCGTGGCACTCGGGCTTGCCAGCAGCTTTGGCATCATCTTCATCGGCGGCTACCTGATTTCGGGTGCGATCTGCACGATCGCGGCGCTGAGCCTCAGCCGCGCGCTCGACCAGCAGTAAGATCCAGAGGCAGGCGGGGCGCAGTTACAGGCGTCCCGCTTGTTCGTCCTTTCCTCGCGTGACCTTGATTGCGAGGAACGGAAACGCGACCGGATTGACCGGTCCTGCAGCCGTCAAAGGCGGACTTCGACCTCAAACCCCTGCGTCTTGCCGCGCGCCGGCGAAGCGATGAGCAATTGGCCCTGCATCTGCGCGACCAGCCGCTCAACGATGGCAAGCCCGAGCCCGGAACCGGAGGCCTCGGTCGGCCCGCGGACGAAGCGCTTGGTCAGGTTGGCGCGGACGTCCTCGGCGACAACAGCGCTTTCGTTCGTGACGCGGATACCCATTGGGTCGACATGGAGATCGACCCGGCTGCCCGGCGGACTGTGGATCAGGGCGTTTTCAAGAAGATTGCGCAAGACGATCGCAAAGGCGTCCACGCGGATCGGCCGTTCAAGTACGGTGCCCTTGGCGACCTGAACGTTCAGGCGGTTGGCGCCGAGCGCGGATCGCTCCAGATCCTGCATCACGACCATCAACACCGGCAGCAGATCGTGCTGCTCGTCCGAAATGGCAATCTCCGCTTCGGCGCGCGACATCTGCAGCAACTTCTCGGCAAGCCGGCTCAGATGCACGAGCGCACGTTCAATCTGGGCGGTTCGCGGTTGGTATGCCGGCGGCACCTCGCGCGCCAGCCGTTGGGTTTGCGCGAGCGCACCGGCAATCGGGGTCCGCAGCTCATGGGCGCTGTTCGAGGTGAATTCCCTCTCCGCCTCTAGGCCCGCCTTCAGCCGCGCCAGAAGCAGGTTCACGGAACGCGCGATCGCCCGCAGTTCGCGCGGCAGCGTCGCCTCGTCGATCGGCGCCAGATTACCGCTGTCCTTGGTCAGGATATCGTCGCGCAGCTGCGACACGGGCGACAGCGTGCTGCGAACGACGAAGACGATCGCAAGGATGCTGCCCGGTATCAGCACGAGCAGCGGCAAAAGCAGCGCCGTTCCGCCTTCCATGAGCGCTTCTGTGCGATGTTCGATCGCATCGGCAACTTGCACATAGAGTGATCCGTCAGTCGTTCCGGCCGTGTAGATCCGATGGGTGGGGGTCTGCGAGAAGCCGGTCGCAAGGGGAACCGCGAAGGGCTCCGGCGCGCCGTCGTCAAAGAGAACGCGGCCGTCGCGGTCGCGCACCTGGTAGGTAAGGAATTGCGAATTGAGCGCGGGCGCCACAACCGACGCCTGGGCCAAGCCGCTGGGCGCGTCCCTCGTCGTCTCGTTAGCCACGATCTGCAACAATCGTTCGGCGGTTTCCTGCACGCCGCTGTCGAAGATTTCGGTGAACTCGTCCTGCATCACATAGACGCCAAGCCCGAGCGCAACAAACCAAAAGAGGGCGACGACGCTGGTGAGCGCAATGGCCAGTCTGCGGGTCATGCTCCTCTTGTCGGACATGCGATCACCTGAGGCAGTAGCCGAGGCCGCGCACGGTCTCGATCCGGTCAGGCCCGATCTTCTTGCGCAGGCGGCTGATATAGACCTCGACCGTATTGCTTTCGATCTCGGCACCGAAGGCGTAAAGCGCGTCGTGCAACTGCGCCTTCGACACGAGGGCGCCGGGATGCGCGGCCAGCTTGTCCAAAACGGCCCATTCCCGAGCGCTCAGGCTCTGGCTGTCACCATTAACGGCGATCTTGCGGTGAACCTGGTCGATCTCGATGCCGGGCAGCTTGACCGTCGGCGTCGCGTTGCCCGTATAGCGCCTGGAAACGGCCAGCATGCGGGCCGTCAGTTCATTGAGATCGAAGGGCTTGACCAGATAGTCGTCCGCCCCGCTGTTGAGCCCCTCGATCCGGTCGGATATCTGGTCGTGCGCCGTCAGAATGATTACGGGCGTGCCATCGCCGCGCGCGCGGAGAGAGCGCAGGAGCGTCAGCCCTTCGCCATCGGGCAATCGCAGATCGAGCAGGAGCAGTCCGTAGGTTACCGTATCGGTCGCCGCCACCGCATCGAGGATGCGCTTGAACCAATCGACCGCGTGGCCGGCGGCGGCGACATGGTCGCGCAGCGCCTCCCCCAGAACCTGATCGTCTTCGACTAGTAGGACTCTCAAGATATCACCGGACACTTGTTCGTCCTTGCCTAGGGTCGATCGGGGATGGCCGTCAAGTCCTTGAGCGCCCAAGCGGCGAAATGCGGTGAGGCTGCCCGTCTCGGCCGCCGCATACAGGGCGCAAGAATGGGAGGATTTCAGGAGGCGACGGGATCGCGAAAGGCCCCGCGCCTCTTCTTGTAGCTGATCACCGCCGTCGCGATCCCGACCAGAGCCATCGCGCCGCCAAGAACGGCCAGGACGCCAACATTCCGGCCTGATGGCTCGTAGGTCGCGAGCTTGTACATCTCTGTCGCGAGCACCGCGATCATGGCCGCCGAGACGGTCGAATAGTCCTTGCCGACGACACGTCTGATGTTGAACGCCATGCCTTCCGTGGATTGGCTGAAGTTTGAAAGGCGCAGCGCCCAGCGCGGCACGTCACGGCAATAGACCTGATAGGCTTCGCCGAAGGTGCGAAGAAGAAAAGCCTCCTCCGCATAGACAATGCATTGGTACATGAAGGCAAAGAGCCCGATGCCGATCACGATGAGCAGCGGGTTGCCGTGCAGCAGGAAAACGCCGCAGTAGAGCAGCATGTTGCCGACATAGAGCGGGTTCCGGCAAACGCCGAACATGCCCTCGGTTACCAGGTCCTTGGCGTAGACCCTCTTTTTCAGGCCGCCACGCTGGATGTACTTATAGCCGACGACCGTCGCGCGAAGCGCGAGGCCTGCCAGAATGACGAGGATCGCGACCGCGTCCTTGGCCAGCGTCAGCAGCGGGTTGTCCAAGACCAATGCCGGCGGCGGCATCAGCAGGAACAACACCACGATGATCGCGGGAAAAAGCTGGTTGCGGAAGCGGAAGAGAAAATTGCCGATCGCGATCATGCTCGGTCCGTCCTACTTGATCGCGACAATGCCGCAGAAATTATACCAGCGGAAAAAGACCTCGACGCTGCGGAAACCCACTTCCTTCAGCAGCTGGAAATTTTCCTCCAGGCGGTACGGAATGAGCACGTTTTCAAGCGCCTCGCGCTTCCTGGCGATCTCGATCTCGGAATAGCCGTTGCGGCGCTTGTAGTCGTAGTAGTGCTCAATGAACAAGCGGTTGAACGTCGAGTCTTCGCTGGTCAGCTTCTCGACGAGCAGCAGAGCGCCGCGCTCGTTGAGGCCGTCATAGATCGAGCGCATGACGCGCTCGCGGTAGAGGGGGCGCACGAACTGCAAGGTCAGAAGCATCAGGACGACGCTGGCATTGTGGATTTCGATGCCGTGGTGCAGGTCGCCGCCCCTGAGATCAATCGCCCGGTTGGAATTTGCCTGGACGATCTTTTCCTTCGCCTTCTCGATCATGTCGGGAGCGTTGTCGATGCCGACGAAGCGCACGGCGGGATCAACCATGGCGTCGAGCCCGAGCAGCGTCGTCGCGGTCGAGCAACCGATGTCGTAGAGGTTGGTATCGGCTTCGGCAAAGTCGCTGGCGAGTTCGCAAACCATCCGCTGGATTTCGCCGTAGTAGGGAACCGATCGGCTGACCATGTCGTCGAAGACGGCGGCCACGGTTGCATTGAAGGCGAAGTCGCCGACATTCTGGTCCGGTGCGGCGAAAACCTCGTCCCGGCGGTGGCTGTTGTCGTGCACGTGTAGATGCGGGGCCTTGCCAACCATTCGCACTTTCCTTTCTTTTCCGGAGCACGCCAAAGGAGAGGCAATCGCCTCTGTCCCCGGAGCGATCGATGCACCACACAAGCCACCCTAACCTGACACGAACCTGAAAGGTTTGGCCGCAGTGGGTTCGGCAGATCGGGGTGCCGGGCGGGGATCACGGCGTGATCACGCGATTTTGCCGGCAGGTGCGCGCGCTTTTGTCGATAATCGGCGGCGCGAAACCGGAGCAACGACCATGCGGCCGAGACTAAGGTGTACAGCGTTGATCGCCAGCCTCGTCATGTCGACGGCCGCTATGGCGTGGGCCGCGGAGCTGCCACGCTCCGGCGAGCCGACATTCGACCGGGTGATCGAACTCGTGAACGCGAACTTCTATGACGGCAAGGCGCTCGACCGTTTCAATACCACCGCCCAGGCCGAGATCACGGATCCCGTTGCGGCACTATCCAGGACGAGCGCGTCTTCCCGCGTCGATGCGGCGATCGCGTCCGTCCTTGCAAGTCTCGGGGTTTCCCATACCGGACGTTTCAAAGCCGACACGATCGACTATTTCGAGCTCGCCGACATTTTTCGCTTCGCCATCCGTGACGATATGCGGCGTCTTTTTCCGCCGGATGGCGCCGCGCGCTATCCCGGCATCGGCATGGTGACGACGGTTAAGAATGGGCAGCGGTTCGTCAGCGATGTTTATGACGGATCGGCTGCAAAGAAGGCGGGCCTCCTCGTCGGTGACCAGATCCTTTCGGTCGACGGGCAGGCTTATCATGAGATCGGATCCTTCGAAGGTAAGGTCGGCCGCACGGTCGAACTTCGGCTCCGCCGCCACCGCGATGCGGAGCCATTGTCGCTGCAGGTTCCGGTCGAAAGCTTACGACCACTTCAAATGTTCGAGCGCGCGATCGAAGAAAGTGTCGCGCTCATCGAGACCGGCGGCCGGAAGGTCGGCTATGTGCGGCTCTGGACCCTTTCCACGCGAAACGGGCTCAATCTCGTCGCCGAGGCGCTTTCGAGCGGCCGCTTGAAGGATGCGGAAGGCCTCGTCGTCGACCTGCGCGGCCGCTGGGGCGGCGGGCCGGCAGACGCAGCCGAGTTTCTGGTCGGTGGTACGCCGACGTTCCGGCTGATTCCACGCCGGGGCGAAGCCACGCTTGCCAATTTCCGCTGGCAAAAGCCTGTGGTCGCGCTGATCGACAACGGAACCCGCAGCGGCCTCGAACTCTTTGCCTACACGCTGCGGCAACACGGGATCACGCTCGTCGGCGAGCGGACGGCCGGTGCTCTGCTTGCCGGTCGTGCCTATGTGCTACCGGACGACAGCCTCTTGGAAGTGGCGGTTTCGGATGCGGTCATCGGCGACAAGCTAAGGCTTGAGGGGGTGGGCATCGCGCCGGATGTGCAGATGGCCTTTCCGCTTGCCTATGCGGCCGGCAAGGATCCGCAGCGGGAAGCCGCGATCGCTGAGATGGTTCGCGTGCTCCAAGCCACGGCGGCGCCAGAAACCCTGCCGGCGCAAGAACCGGCCGCAACCCGGTGACGCTTGGAGCCTCGCAGAACTATGTGTCAGTCGATGCCGCCGCCTGCGACAATCTCCCGTCCGAGTCTCACAACTTCGCGCACAAACAGGTCCAGGTCCTCCCGTCGCGTCCGGTGATTGTTGACTGCCACGCGCAGGCAATGCTCGCCGTGTACCGTCGTGTCGGAGATGACGGCGGTCCCCTCGTCCTGAAGCCGCAGCATGATTTCCGTGTTCAGCGCCTTCAATCGCTCAGCCGTCATTTCCTCCGGATGGTAACGGAAGCAGACGATGTTGATGTTGGTCGGCGCCACGAGTTCGAGTTGGGGCTCTGCCTCGACGAGGCCGCTCAGATAATGGCCTTGAGCAACATTCTGGTCGACGAGGCGGCCAAATTTCTCGATGCCGTGCTCCATCAGCGACATCCAGATTTTCAGGGCACGAAAACCACGCGACGTCTGCAGGCCATAGTCATAGAGCCAGGGCGCCGAAGCGAGACCCCGCACGGTCGACTCCAGATATTCCGGCGTAACGGCGAAGGTACCGCGGTGTGCGGCCGCATCGCGAACGAGGACGCAGCCTGCCTCGAAGGGCGCATGCAGCCATTTATGCGGGTCCAGCGCGATGGAATCTGCCCTTTCGATGCCTGCGACACGCCAGGCATTCTCGGGCGCGATCCGGAGCAGAGCGCCGATACAGCCGTCGACGTGGAGCCAGAGGCCAAACTCTGCAGCCAGATCGGCGAGAGCCTGGATGTCATCGATGGCGCCGGTATTCACCGTTCCGGCATTGGCGATGATGCAGATGGGCAGCCGACCGGACGCGCGATCCTGCTCGATCGCACCGCGCAAGGCCGCGATATCGACGCGCAACTCGGCATCCGTCGCAACGCGCCGGAGGGCCCGGTCGCCGAGGCCGAACAGTTCGACCGCCTTGCGATGGCAACTGTGGCTCTGGTCCGAACCGTAGAAGCAGAGCGGCCGATCGCCGATGCCATGTGCACGCACATCGATCCCGGCTTTGACGTTGCGGGCAACCGTCAGGCCGACGATGTTGGCGACCGAGCCGCCGCTGACGAGCGTGCCGCTGGCCGTCGTCGGAAACCCCAGCATTTCCTTGCACCAATTGACGACCTGTTGGTCCATGAGTGCGGCGGCATGGTTGCCGCCGCCGACGTTCGACCCCTGGACGGCAGCAAGAAATTCGCCAAGCGCCCCGGTGAAGTTTCCCGACCCCATGTACCAGGCCCAAAAGCGGGGGTGGATGTTGCCCATGGGATAGCCGAGCACGTTTTCCGCGACCGACGCGTAGATCTCTTCGAGCGGCTTTGGTGTCCTGGGAAGCGGGGTAGAAAAGCTCTCCCGCACCATATCGGGCATGTTGCGCCATGCCGGCCGTTCCCGGACCTGGCTGAGATAGTCTATCGCATCGTCGACGATGCGATGCGACAGAGCCCGCAATTCAGCCCAGTCTTTCGGGTCGAGCGTTTCCTCCACCCTGCTGGACGCTGCCGATCGCTTGTCCATGGAAACCTCCCCTCCCCATCGTTCCCTTCTGCTATGGTCGCGTGCCGGCGATGATCGTTGCCGTCGCGCGCAGTTCCACGTTGCCCGCGCGGATCGCGTGGCCTGCCAGGTCGAGAACCTCGCTGCGGATGCGGTTGCGCGTCTGATCGTCCGCCTGTGCCAGTCCGGCGACGACGGGTGCGGCGATCTCGGTCATGAAGGCCCAGTAGTCCTCCGGAGTCTCGTGGACCATCGTGGTGGTGACCTCCTCCTCGTGGATGTCGTGCAATCCCGCATCCTCGAAAACGGTCTTCATCAGGCCTGCAGACGCGCAGCGAAACAGGCCGGGCGCGCCGGCCGGAGGCTTCGGCATGTCGACGTGCCGGGCGATCGTCGCCATGATCGTCGTTGCCCAGGCGTTCTTTTCCGGTGCACCCCACACCGCAGCGCATACACGCGACTGGGGCTTTGCGACCCTCGTCAACTGTTGGGCTGCCGCTGCAACGTCGGGAAAAAACATGAAACCGAACCGGCAGAGGACGGCGTCGAATGTTGCTTCCGGAAACGGCAAGGCGCCAGCGTCGCAGGCTCTCGTTTCGAAATTCGCAAGACCGCGATGCCTGGCGTTCTCCGTCGCCACCTGCAACATGCGCTCTGAAAGGTCGGTGACAGTCACGCGGCCCTTCGGTATCGACGCCGCCACCGTCAGGCCTGGTTCTCCAGTTCCCGCAGCGACGTCAAGCACCCGGTCGCCGTCCTTGATGGCCGCCTGCCGGATCATTGCCTCGCCGAAGGGGGCGAGCCATCCAAGCACCAGTGCGTCCCACTTCTTCCAGCCGGCGGAGAAGCGGTCCCAGGTCTCTCTTTGCTGATCGCGGATTTGATCGAGATGCGCCGACATGCAGGCTCCTCCCTCGGTGCCGTGTTCCGACCTCGCTCACGAAACTATGAACCCTCTGCGGAGGGTTGCAATTCAACTTTCCCGCCGCAATTCGGGCAGTGTGCCGCATTGTCACGGATTTTACGATCCGCGCTGTGACCGCGGTTACATGTGGGCGCAGACAATCCGCGCTAGGGAGAGAGGGTAAGGCAGGCTATATTCTACTCGAGGAGACCGGGAAGGAGAGATTCGCACCGATGTCGAACCGGACGAACGGCAAAAATAGCGGCCGGATAGAACCCAGCGACGAACAATCCCTCGGTGATCAATTGCGGATGATGCATCGGGCCTTCATGGCCTCGCCACTGCGCAACAAGATCATCTGGCTGAGCATAAGCATCATCGTTGTCATCGTTGTGACAGCCTTTGGTCAGATCATCCTCAACCGATGGTACAAGCCGTTCTACGACACGCTCGAGCGACGCGACCTTCCGGCCTTTCTCCATCAGCTCGTCGTCTTCGCCCAGATCGCCGGCGTGCTCCTCGTTCTCAATGTTTTGCAAACCTGGCTCGGCCAGGTCATCAAGCTGCGCTTGCGCGAAGGCCTGACCCAGGACCTGATCACCGAATGGATGCGCCCGACGCGCGCGTTCCGGCTGGCGAATGCCGGCGCCATCGGCATCAACCCGGACCAGCGAATCCATGAGGACGCGCGCCACCTGACCGATCTCTCGGCCGGACTTTCGATCGGCCTCTTCCAATCCGGTATTCTGCTGGTGAGCTTTATCGGCGTGCTGTGGTCACTGTCCGACGGTTTCGTCTTCCATGTCGCGAGCTATTCCTTCGACATTCCCGGCTACATGGTCTGGGCCGCGATCCTCTATGCGGGCACCGCCTCCTGGCTGAGCTGGCTCGTCGGCCGGCCTCTGGTGGCGCTCAATGGCGAACACTATGCCCGGGAGGCGGCGCTGCGCTTCTCGCTGATGCGCGTCAACGAACATATCGAGGCCGTTTCGCTTTCATCAGGCGAGGCCAATGAGAAAAAGCGGCTGCAGCGCGACCTCGCCTCGGTGCTCGAGATCAGCTACGGCCTGCTGCGTGCGGTTACGCGGCTCACCTGGGTGACCGGCGGCTATGGCTGGATCACCGTCGTCGCACCGATCGTCATTGCTGCACCGGTCTATTTCGCCGGCGACCTGAGCTTCGGTGGGTTGATGATGGCCGTCGGCGCTTTCAATCAGGTGCATGCGTCGCTGCGGTGGTTCGTCGACAATATCGGCGCGATCGCCGACTGGCGCGCTACATTGCTGCGCGTCGCCGCCTTCCGCTCGGCGCTCTTGATGACCGACGAACGGCATGAGGGCGACAAGCGCATCGACTTCAGGACCTCCGATACGCCGCAGATGAGCTTCGACAACATCGAAATCGTCTCGCCGACCGGCTGCATCCAGCTTCGCGAGCCGAGCGTCACCATTGATCCGGGCGAACGCGTGCTCGTCACCGGCGCGCCTGAGGTCGAAAAGGCGCCGTTCTTCCGCGCGATCGCCGGGCTCTGGCCCTGGGGGCACGGCCGCATTGCACTGCCGGTTGACGACGGCCTCGCCTTTGTGCCGAAGTCTCCCTATTTCCCGCCGGGCACGCTTGGAGAAGTGCTCGCCTATCCGAGCCCGCCCGATACCTACAGCAAGGGCGAACTCGCCGCCGTTCTCTCGAAGGTCGGCCTTGGCCGCCTGAGCGGCCGGCTCGACCAGGATGCGCGAAAGCAGATGAACCTCAGCGAGGCCGAGCAGCGCCTCCTCGCCATCGCTAGGCTCAGCCTGCACAAGCCGCGCTGGCTGATCATCGACGAAGCGCTCGATACCCTTGAGGACGACGCCTACCAGCGCGTGCTGAAGTTCATGGACGACGAGCTTCAAGGTGTTGCGATCGTCAACATCGGACGCACCGAACGCGGCAGCGACTTCTTTACCCGCGTGCTCCACCTCGACAAGAACCCGACCGGCAACACGCTCAGGCGTCTCCAGCCGCGCAGCCTGCAGCCGGCCGATCCGCAACTGGTGGACTGATAGTCCGGTCCACGGTTGGCAAACGGCGAAGCGCTGAGAGCCAGGATCTGGAAACGGCTTTATCTGGCGGAAAAAAAGAAAAACCGCGCAATCCCTGGAATGCGCGGTTTTTCTTGGCCCAAGGTGAACTACTCAGCGTGATTTCAGCTTCATGTGGCGGTTCACGTCCTTGTATAGCAGGTAGCGGAACTTGCCCGGACCGCCAGCATAGCAGGCTTGCGGGCAGAAAGCGCGCAGCCACATGTAATCGCCGGCCTCGACCTCGACCCAGTCCTGATTGAGCCGGTAGACGGCCTTGCCTTCGAGCACATAAAGGCCGTGTTCCATCACGTGCGTCTCGGCAAAGGGAATGATCGCGCCGGGCTCGAAGGTGACGATCGTCATGTGCATGTCGTGGCGCAGGTCCGTCGGGTCGACGAAGCGGGTCGTTGCCCACTTGCCTTCCGTGCCCGGCATCGGCGACGGGGTGATTTCGGCCTCGTTGGTGAAGAAGGCCTCCGGCGCGGGCAGGCCATCGACGTACTCGTAAGCCTTGCGCACCCAATGGAAGCGAACGATCGCTTCACTTCCGTTGCGAACGGTCCAGTTGCTCGCCGGCGGAATGAAGGCGAAGCCGCCCGGCTGCATCTTATGCGCCTTACCGTCGAGCGTGATGGTCAATTCGCCCTCGACGACGAAGATCGCGCCCTCGGCGCCTTCGTCGAGTTCCGGCCGGTCGCTGCCGCCGCCCGGAGCGATTTCCATGATATATTGTGAAAATGTTTCAGCAAAACCAGAGAGCGGCCGGGACAGTATCCACAGCCGGGTCTTGTCCCAGAACGGCAAATAGCTGGTGACGATGTCCATCATCGTCCCCTTCGGAATCACCGCATAGGCTTCGGTGAAGACCGCGCGATCCGAAAGGAGTTGGGTTTGGGGCGGGTTGCCGCCATGCGGCGCATAGTAACTACGGTTGGTCATATCTTCCTTCAGTCTGCTTGCAGGCACCGCCTCCTCTAAAGTGCGGTGCAATGGGTCGCGCGCGCCGCATCAAAGCAATGCGGTGCGAAGATCGCGGGGCTGGTCTTTCTCCTCGTCCAGGTCCAGCTCCGCTTCGACGTGGTTCAGGTGCTCGGCCATTTCCTTGATCGCGCTCGCGACGTCGCGTGACGCGATGTACTCGACCACGGCCAGATGTTCGTCCGGTCCGCAATTGTGCAGGTGGTTCGACCGGTACATTGCGGTGATCAGGGATGTCCGGGACACGAGGTCGCGCAGGATACCGAAGAGGAAGGCAGACCCCGAAAGCTCCGCGAGCAACAGGTGGAAACCACCGGAAAGCCGAACGATATCAGAGAGATTTCCGGATCGGCCGGCAATGCGCTCCTCTTCGATATGGGCGCGCAACCGGACGATATCCTTGGGATTGGCGCGCTCGCAAAGCCGCTCGACGACCCGCTGTTCGATCGCCCTGCGGGCAACGAAGACATCGCGTGCCTCGTCTACCGAAGGCTCGGAGACGAAGGCGCCCCGGTTCGGCATGATCGTCACCAGGCCATCGCGCTCGAGCGCGGTCAGTGCCTGGCGGATGCGAGCCCTGCTGACGGAGAATATTTCGGCAAGTTGTTCCTCTTTCAATCGCGTCCCCGGCCGTAGCCGACGCTCTGCAATCGCAAGCCAGATCTTCTCGCAAATGATCGCCGTCGGAGCACCGGCGACTTCGTCCGCGTTATACATGAAATCTCCCTTAGCCGTTCGCTTACTCTCGCCGTGCGGCGCTCAAAGTCAATTCCATCCGCTGCAGTTAGATATTGACTACAAAATTGTAGACAATATTGTGTACCGCAACTTGATGTGCAATGGCAACCGCTTAAACACGACCGTGCGACCGGCAAATAGACCGGGCCGCGGCGCCAATTGAGAGCTCCGATGGACTTCGATTTCACAGAACTGCCGGCCCAGGACCGTTACCGCCTGCTGACGAACTTCATCGGTCCGCGACCGATCGCGCTGGTCTCGACGCTCTCGCCGAGCGGACAGGACAATGCCGCGCCGATGAGCTTTTTCAATGTCTTCTCGCACGACCCGCCGATCGTCATTCTCGGTATCCAGACCCGCCCGAACGGGGAAGAGAAGGACACGGTCGCCAATATCCGGCGCACCAACGAGTTCGTCGTCAACATGGTGGACATGGCGATCGCCGACCAGATGCTGGTCTGCGGCCTGTCCTTCGAGCCGGATGTCGACGAAGTGGCAATCGCCGGACTGACGGCGGCTGACGGCCTCAAGGTCGGCGCCCGCCGTATCGTCGAGTCACCCTGCTCGATGGAATGCCGCGTTGAGCGGCTGATCGAATATGACCGCCGCGTCATCGTTCTCGGCGAGGTCGTGCATATGCACGTGCGTAAGGACTGCCTCGACGAGGAAGGCCGCTACGTCGACCCGTCCCAATACCAGCCGATCGCACGGCTGCACGCCAACAACTACATCACATCGGATCGTCAGTTCGTCATGCCGACGCCCGACATTACCGCCTATGCCCCCCTTGCAAACACCATGCGGAAGACGAGCTGATCCATGCGTATCCTGCTGATCAATCCGAACTCCACCCGCTCGATGACCGAACAGGCGCATCGCAGCGCCGAGCGCGTCGCTGCATCCGACACCCAGCTCGAATCGATCAACCCGACATCGAGCCCAGCCAGCATCGAAGGCCATGCCGACGAAGCGATGGCTGTGCCAGCGATGCTTGCGGAAATCCGCAAAGGCGAAGCGCGCGGCATCGATGCCTATGTAATCGCCTGCTTCGACGATCCCGGACTTGGCGCTGCACGCGAGATCGCTCGCGGTCCGGTCATCGGCATCTGTCAGGCGGCCGTGCAGGTGGCGATGAACATTGCGACCCGCTTTACGATCATCACCACCCTGCCCCGCTCCGTGCCGATCATCGAGGACCTCGCCGAGGCATACGGTGCCGGCCATCGCTGCCGCAAGGTGCGATCGGTCGACATGCCCGTGCTGGCGCTGGAGGAGGATCTGGCCCACACCGAGGAGATGCTGGTTCAGGAGATCCTGAAAGCACGCCAGGAGGATGGCGCCGAAGCGATCATCCTCGGCTGTGCCGGTATGTCTGAGCTCTGCGACCGCCTGAAGGCGCGTACCGGCATGCCTGTGATCGACGGCGTGACGGCAGCCGTGAAGCTTGCCGAGGCGCTCGTCGGGGGCGGTTATGCCACCTCGAAGGTCGGTGCGTACGACTATCCGCGCGCCAAGGAAGCGCCGGCCTGCCGGCTGGTCGACGCCAGCTGAGCGCATCCGAATATGTCACCGGGCGCACATGGCGCCCGGGACATTTTGTTTCCGGCGCCGTGCTGTCAGCGCGTCAGGGCGTCAAGCTGTTCCTCGAGCGTCGCCACCTTCCGCTCAAGCGCTTCCAGTCGTTCTTCGAGAGCCGATAGGGCCGAACCGCTCGGCGCCGACGACACGGCCGGCCTTTCGGCAGGCTGCTCGACTTCACCACACAAGAGATGCGCGAAGCGGTCTTCGCGCTGGCCGGCACCCCGGTTCAGTTGAACGATGAGCGGCGGCCGGCGGCCCATCATCAGATCCAGATTGTCCTTCAGCTCCTCGATCGACGAGAACCGCGCCATGCGCTCGCTGCGCGCCCAAAGCTCGTAGGCCGTCTGCGGGCCGCGCAGAAGAAGCAGACCGAGCACGACGATCTGCGGCGACGTCAGCGAGAAGCGGTTGGCTGCGAGGTGCTCGTAGCGCTCGACCCGCGAGGCAAATGCTTGCCGGACCAACCCTTTTTGCCCCAGAGACGAGAGAGCGCGGTGGATCTCGACCTGCTCGAGCGCCATGACGGGATCGCGCGCCGTTTTCTGGTTGGCAGCCGAATGCGCCGAATTGAGCGTCAGCGGATAGACGTCGGGCGTCGTTTCCTTCTTCTCGATCAGGCATCCGAGAACGCGGGCTTCAACGGCATTGAGGACGGGGAAATCGGTGTCGGAGGTCGTGTTCATAAGCCAACTCTTCAAATCAACGCATTTCGATCCCGGCCGGATGTCCCGAGCGGGAAGCGGTCCGACCATTGGCCCCTACCCTAACGTGAGTGTTGGAGCCCGGGAATGGTCATCGGTCTATTTCGTTGAATTCCGGTTAGCAGCCTAGCACTTGCCCCACGACAGCGATGCGAAAGGGGCATGCGAACTGCTTGGCGCAAATACTGAAAATCGCCGGCGGCAAAAAAAGAGGCTCCGCGACTGGTACGACACGGAGCCCAAGTCTTCAGGGAAAGAGGTGGGCGTTACGCTGCGTTGATCGCCTTCACAGTTTCTTCGATGCGGTGGCAGGCGGCACGCGAGCCGTCAGCGAAGCTGCGCATCTCCGGCCGCTCGCTCTTGCAGCGCTGGTCTGCAAACGGGCAACGCGGATGGAAGGTACAGCCGGACGGCGGGTTCAGCGGGCTCGGCACTTCGCTCGCCGCAATGCTGCGCCCGCGCTTTGGATGGGTAATATCCGGGATCGTCTCCAGCAGCAGCTGGGTATAGGGATGCCTCGGATTGGCAAAGAGCGTCTCGGTGTCGGCCTCCTCGACGATGCGTCCGAGATACATCACGGCGATCCGGTCCGACATGTGGCGAACCACGCTCATGTCGTGGCTGATGAACAGATAGGTCAGCCCCATCTCGTCCTGCAGCTTGCGCATGAGGTTGAGGATCTGCGCCTGGACCGACACGTCGAGCGCCGAGGTCGGCTCGTCGCAGACGAGGAACTCCGGCTCACCGGCAAGCGCGCGGGCAATCGAGATACGCTGGCGCTGGCCTCCCGAAAACTCGTGCGGGAACTTGGCACCGTCCGAGGGCGCAAGGCCGACGATCGTCAGCAGTTCGCCGACCCGGTCCATGATCTCGGCTTCGGAGTTGCGCAGCTTCAACTCGCGCAGCGGTTCGGCGATGATGTTGCGCACCCGCCAGCGCGGATTGAGGCTTGCATAGGGATCCTGGAAGATCATTTGGGCCGAGAGCGGCTCGCCGTTCTTGCTCGGTGCAAACCGCACCTCGCCTTCGCTGGCGCGATAAAGACCTGTGACCAGCCGCGCCACCGTCGACTTGCCGCAGCCAGATTCGCCGACGAGGCTCAGACAGCCGCCCATGGGCACGCTGAAACTGATGTCGTCCACGGCGCGCACGAACTGCCGCGGTTTGCGCTCGATGACGCGGTTCAGCCAGGGTGCCGAAACGTCGAAGTTGCAGGTCAGGTCGTTGACCGTCAGGGCATCACTCATAGCACTCCTCCTGCATTGAGCCAGCATGCGGCGACGCCGGTCCCGACCGGCGCCGGTTCGGGCCTATCCTTGCGGCAACGCGGCCCGGCATCCGGGCAGCGCGGGTTGAAGGCGCAGCCGGCGGGGATCGCGTTCAGCCGCGGCATGGAACCGTCGATCTGGTTCAGCCGCTCGACGCGGCGGCCAAGCGCCGGGATCGAGCCCATCAGGCCCCGCGTATAGGGATGACGGGCGTTTTTCAGCACCTCGGCGACCGGGCCGATTTCGACGAGCCGCCCGGCATACATGACCGCGACGCGATCGGCCGTCTCGGCAATCACGCCCATGTCGTGGGTGACGAGCATGACCGCCGTTCCGTGATCATCGCAAAGACGGCGAAGCAGCGAGGTGATCTGCGCCTGGATCGAGACGTCGAGCGCCGTCGTCGGTTCGTCGGCGATGATCAGCTTCGGTTCCGCGGCAAGTGCCAGGGCAATGACGACGCGCTGGCGCATGCCACCCGAGAACTGATGCGGATAGTGGTCATAGCGTGCCTCGGGCGCCGGAATGCCAACTTCCTTCAGGAGCTGGATCGCCCGCGCCTTGGCATCGGCCTTGGAAAGCTTCAGGTGAAGGCGGATGGTCTCAACTAGCTGCGCCCCGACGGTGAAGAGCGGGTTCAGCGAGGTCAACGGATCCTGGAAGATCGCACCGATCTGACGGCCGCGCACCTGCTGCATCTGCTTGTCGTCGAGCTGGTCGATGCGGCGGCCGCCGACCCAGACCTCGCCGCCGGAAATGCGGCCAGGCGGCTCCAGAAGACCCTGGACGGCAAGACCGGTCATCGACTTCCCGGCGCCGGATTCACCAACGACGCCAAGAATTTCGCCGGGGCGAATGCTGAGCGAAACGTCGGATAGCGCCTGCACCGTTCCATGGCGGCCAGGGAATTCGACGCAGAGACCGCGCACGTCGAGCACGGCCGATGAGGTATGTTCAGTCATCGCTGCACCTCCAATGGGTAGCTCGGCGGGAAGATCTCGCTGACAGGCGGGTGACCGAAGCTCCGCTCCGGATACTTGGCAATCAGACCATCGAACTGGACCTGTGCCTGCGCGCGTGCCGCGTTCATGTCGAAGCCTGCCACCTCGCCATCGCGCATCGACAGACGGCCATCGACGAAGACCGCCTTGGTGACGCGTCCGGAACCACCGACGACGAGCGTCGTGATCGGATCGATCGCCGGCGCCATGTGATGGTCCATGAGATCGAACACGGCAATATCGGCACGGGCGCCCGTTTCCAGGCGACCGAGATCCGAGCGACCGAGGGCCTTGGCGCCGCCAAGTGTCGCAGCATCAAACAGATCGGCGCAGCTGACGGCTGACGGGTCGCCTTCGACGACGCGGGCAGCGATCAGGCCGACGAGTAGGTTCATCAGCATGTCCGGCGGCGTCGTATCGGTGCCCATGGCAATATTGACGCCGCGGGCCTTGACCGAGCGGAACGAGTTGAGCGTGCTGCCGCCGCGGGCCGAAACCAGCGGGCAGTGCACGATACTCACGCCGTTTTCGGCATAGAGACGCAGATCGTTGTCGGTCGCCTGGGTCGCATGCGGCGCAATCAGCCGGTCGCTCAAGAAACCGAAGCTCGCCAGCCATTCCGGCGCCGTCTTGCCATGCAGGCGGCGGACGGTGTCGACCTCCATCGTGCCCTGCGCAGCATGAAGCCGGATCGGGCAATTGAGGTCGCGCGCCGCATCGGCGGTGCGCACCAGCAGTTTCTCGGTGCAGGTTTCCACCCGGTCGGGAGCCAGCAGGCCCTTCACCAAGCCACCATGGCGACCTTCATGGTCACGGATGAAGCCAATCGCTTCGTCAAGGCCCTTCAGACCCCTTGCCTCGTCGAAGATCGCTTCGAGCTGACCCGGCGCCGTCACCATCATGCCGCCGGCGCGATAGGCCGGGCTCAGATAAACGCGAAGACCCAGGTCACCTGCGGCGTCGGATGCGGCGGCGAATTCAGCAACGGTCTCGCCCCATTCGCGATAGAAAAGCGAGGCGATCGGCGCTGCGGTGGTGATGCCATTCAAGAGAAGCTGCGCGAAGGCGAAGCGCTTCTGGAACGCCAGCTCCTCCTGCGTGTACATCTCATAGGGGCCGCGCTCGATGTAGCTCAGCGGCCAGACGCGACCCTTGGCCCAACCAGGCTGATGGTCGATCGCTAAGATCGTCGTGTCGAGATCGGACAGCGCATCGAGGTCGATGAGCCCGGGGCTGATCATGGCTGCGCCGAGATCGATGCGGCGTGCCACCTCTCCTTCGAAACGTGGGCCGACATAGAGCAGCGTGCCGCCCTCGATGACGACTTCGCCGTTCGGGATCAGCCGGTGCGAACCGTCGCGGTGCCCGAGCACCCATTGTGCTGTCAGAAGCGTGCGTCCTTCGGCGCGCTCACCGAGCGTCAAATCCTTGATGTTGGTCATGGGATCGCCACCTCCGCAACGCCGTTGCGGGCGACGACGCGGCCACGCTTGACGACCAGCGGCCGCGGCGCGACGTCGACGACGGCATGCGCCAGCGTCTCGCCGGTGAGCAGGGTGAAATCGGCATCGCAGCCAACATCGAGGCCATATCCCTTGATATCCATGACGTCGGCGCCGCCCTTGGAGCAGACGTAAAGCGCATGTTCGAGATCGACGTCGCGGCGCAGGCCGTTCTTCATGCCGAGGATCCGGGCACGATCCATCATGTCGGGTTGGCCCCACGGACCCCAGGTGTCGCGGATACCGTCGCAGCCGGCAGCAACCTTCACGCCGGCATCCTTCAGACGCAGGATCGAAGGCACGGTCGAAGACGGAGAGCCTGTCGTGACGATACGGATATCGAGTTCGGCGATCTGTTCGATGAGACCGCCGACGCGCAGATAATCCGGTGCGCCGAGCGCAAAGGCGTGGCTGATTGCGACCTTGCCCTGCATGCCGAGCGCGCGGATGCGCTCGAACATCATCTCCATGCTGAAGGCGCCGAGTTCGCCCTGCTCATGCAGGTGAATGTCGATCGGCTTTCCATGTTTTTCGGCAAGGCCGAAGATCGCGTCGAGATGGCCCTTCGGGTCGCGATCGATGCCACAGGGGTCAATGCCGCCAAGGACTTCCGCGCCATTGCTCAGAGCCTTGTCGAGCAACTCGACAGTGCCGGGCCGCGTGACGAGGCCCGACTGCGGGAATGCGACGATCTCGATATCGATGACATCTTTCAGCACCTGGCGGGTCTCGATGATGCCTTCCATCAGCCGAAGGCCGTGGGTGGTGTCGATGTCGACATGGCTGCGGATGTGGCTTGCGCCATTGGCAGCGAGCATGATCGCCTGGCGCATGGACTGACGGTGCGGGTCGATGCCGATTTCCAGCCGCTTTTCGCGTTCGAAATCGATGCGTTCGCGCAGCGTTGCGGTCTTGGCGTTGACGTGCCAGGGCATGCCCCAGACCGACTTGTCGAGATGGGTATGCGCCTCGATCAGACCGGAGATCACGATATGACCGTTGCCGTCTTCCACGGCCACGCCATCGGCGGCGAGGCCCTTGCCGAAGGCGGCGATCTTGCCGTCGCGCACCAGGATGTCGGTCGCTTCGCCGGCGTTGGGCCTGACGTTACGGATCAGGAGATTGGACATCATTCACCTCAATTTCGGATTGAGCGCATCGCGCAGCCAGTCACCGAGAAGGTTGACCGAAACCACGAGAAGGCAAAGCTGGACGACGGGGAAGAGCACCACCCACCATACGCCCGAAAACAGGAACTGGTTGCCGAGACGGATCAGCGTTCCAAGGCTCGGCTGGCTCGGCGGCATGCCGATACCCAGGAACGAAAGCGTCGCTTCGGTCAGGATCGCCATGCCGAAGTTGAGGGTCGCAGCAACCATGATCGGCGTCAGCGTGTTCGGCAGGATGTGCTTCAGCATGATGCGCCGCGCTGGCGTTTTCAGAAGACGCGCCGCCTGAACGTATTCCTTGCCGCGCTCGACGATCGTCTGGGCGCGCACGGTACGGGCATATTGCACCCAGGCGCTGAGCGTGATCGCCAGCACCAGAACGGCGGCAGAGCCGACGTCCCGCAGTTCCGGCGGCAGCATCTGGCGCGCGACGGCACTGACGAGAATGGCGATCAGGATCGTCGGGATCGACAGAAGCACGTCGCCGATGCGCATCAGGAAATTGTCGATGAAGCGGCCGAAATAGCCGGCAACGAGGCCGAGGCTAAGGCCGACGGCGAGCGAAAGCACGACCGAGGCGACGCCGATCAGGATCGAGATGCGCGAGCCATAGAGAATGGCCGAGAGCATGTCGCGCCCTTGCGTGTCGGTGCCGAGCACGTAAGGCCATTGGCCGTCGGCCTCCCAGATCGGCGGCAGCTCGGAGTTCCAGAGCTCGAGCTGAGCCGGATCGAAGGGGTTCTGCGGCGCAATCAAAGGTGCTGCAAAGGCGGTCGCGATCAGGAACGTAAGGATGATCGCGCCGATGATTGCCGAAGGCTTGTGGGTGAAGGACCACCAGAGATCGCTCTGGCGCCAGCGGGCAAGCCGCGAAGGCTTGCGCGCCGGTGTGGTTTGCTGGACGTGATCTGTCATGGCAACGACCTCAGCGGGTTGCATCGCGCAACCGCGGATCGATGACCGCATAGGCGATATCGACGAGCGTATTGAGCGTGACGAAGATGAAGGAGACGATGCAGAGATAGCCCGCCATGACCGGCATATCGAGGAAGGTGACCGCCTGGATGAAGAGCATGCCCATGCCCGGCCACTGAAACACGGTTTCGGTGATCAGCGCGAAGGCGATCAGCGAGCCGAAGTTCATCGCCGTCATGGTGACAACCGGCATCAGACAGTTCCTGAGCGCATGTCGGAAATAGATCCGCCACCGCGGCACGCCACGGGCGCGTGCGAACTTGATGAAGTCCGAGCGCAGCACTTCCATCATTTCTGCGCGCACCAGCCGCATGACCAGAGTGATCTGGTAGAGCGCGAGTGCGAGCGACGGCAGAAGCAGCGATGCGCGGCCCGACGACGTCAACAGGCCGGTGCTCCACCAGCCGAGCTGCACCACATCGCCGCGCCCGAAAGCAGGTACGAGGCCGAGCGTTACGGCGAAGACGAGGATCAGAAGGATACCGACGACGAAGCTCGGCAAGGAGACGCCGATGATACTGACGAACTGCAACCCCTCGGAATACCATCGCCCTCGGTGGATAGCGGTCAGGACACCAAGTGGAAGACCGATCAGGAGCGACAGGACGGTTGCGACCAGCGCCAGTTCCATCGTTGCCGGGAAGCGCTCGGCAATGAGCTTCATCACGTCCTGGCCGTTACGGTAGCTGATGCCGAAATCGCCCTGGGCGGCATTGCCGACGAAGCGGCCGAACTGGGTGAGGAACGAATCGTTGAGCCCGAGCTTTTCGCGCAGCTCGATACGGTCGGCCTGCGACATCTGCTCGTTGGCCATCAACTCGACCGGATCGCCGGCGAAGCGGAAGATCAGGAAGGCGAGCAGCGCGACGGCGAGCATGACCAGCACGGCATTGGCCAGCCGCTTGATGAGAAAGACAATCATTGGGTTTCTCGCTGAATGAGGAGCCCCGGCAAAGCACGCTCTGCCGGGGCAAGAAAACTCAATCGCCGATACGGGTCAGCCAGTGACGCGGCTTGTTGTCGGCCCGAATGGTCACATCCGTGACGTTCTTCGACATTGCCCAGGCCATCGGCTGCTGGTGCAACGGGATCATGATGACCTCATCCTTGGCGAACTTCAGCGCCTCGGTTTCGATCGCCAGACGCTTGTCGTGATCCATCTCGAGCGCGGCCTTCTTCACCATCGCGTCGAGTTCCGGATAGGACCAGCCGCCATAGTTGGCGACGCCGGCCGCGCCTTCACGGGTCGAGAGAACCTGAACCAGGATCGAATAGGCATCGAGCGTCGGCTCGTTGGCCCATCCGATCATGTAGGCGTCGGACTTGCCGCCGGCGCGCTTCGGCGCCTGCACGGCGCGCGGACCGATGTCGAGGGTTGGCTTCAGGCCGACGCGCGACAGCATAGAGACCAGTGCGCTGCAGACGTCTTCTTCGTTGACGCTTTCGTCGTTCATGCAGACGAGCGTGAACTCCTTGCCGACGGCGCCTGCCTCTTCGAGCAGCTTCTTGGAGAGTTCCGGATCATAGGCGGTCGGCACATCGAGTTCGGCGCTGTAGCCCGGGATTTCCGGAGCAACCATGGTGCCGGCGACATGCGACTTGCCGCGCATCACGCGCTTGAAGATCAGTTGGCGGTCGATGGCATGGTCAATCGCCTGGCGCACCTTGATGTTGTTGAAGAAGTTTTCGCGACCGTCGGCGAAGGTCTCGTGACGGTTGAAGACCATGTGCACGGTGCGCAGGTCAGTGCGCTCGATGACCTTGATGTCCGGCGAGCTCTTTAGGCGCTCAAGATCCTGCACCGGCGCACCATCGGTCAGATCGATTTCGCCCGAAAGCAGCGCTGCAACGCGGGTTGCGGCCGAGGTAATCGGCATGAATTCGATGCGGTCGAGATTGTGCTTCGGCGTATCCCACCAGCCGTCGTTCTTGATGAGAACGGTCTTGCTGTCGGGCACGCGCGATTCGACCTTGAACGGGCCGGTGCCGTTAGTGTTGTAGGTGGCGTAGCCTTCGACCTTGGCGCCGACATCGGTCGGCAGCTCGGACTTGTTGTCGACCAGCCAGTCCTTGTCGAACATGAAGATGTTGGTCATGTCGTTGAGGAAGAGCGGGTTTGGCGAATTGACTTCGATGTCGACCGTGTAATCGTCGACCTTGGTGGTCGAGACATAGGCCGGAATGTTGCCGCGCAGCGGCGAGGTCGGATGGCTGACGCGGGCCATGGAGGCGACGACGTCGTCAGCGTTGAACTCGGCGCCGTTTTGGAACTTTACGCCCTTGCGCAGATGGAAGCGCCAGACCTTGTCCTTGACCATCTCCCAGCTCGTGGCGAGGGCCGGCTCGACCTTGAACTCCGGCGTATAGCGGGTCAGGCCTTCGTACACGTGGTTGAGGAAGGCCAGGTTCGAGGTGCTGCCATAGGAATAGGGGTCGAGCGAGAAGATATCCCGCGGGCTACCCCAACGCAGCGTTTCGGCGGAGGCCGAGGATGCGAGAAAGGCAAATGCCAACCCCGCGAGGAGATGCTTTCTCAGTTTCATGTCGTTCCCTCTGTTTTCTCATCAGTCGCCATATGCAGGCGCCCTCACCCACTCGTGAGCAAGTTGCCCTAGATTTGAAGCTGTCGGCGACAATGTCAACTATTTTGTCGACAATTTTGTATGCATGATTGTTTAAAGTCGCATGCGGCGGTGAAAACGACGGCCCACCAGCGGACCAGGGCATGGGAAAAATAAGGGGGAAGCGGCAACCATGGAGCGAATCGAAACCGGAGAAGCGCCCTTGCAAACCGGCGGCGGGCATCCTGGCATGTCTGCGTGCAAACAGGATTCGTTAGGAAACACCCGTATTTATGAGTGTTTCCGCATGTGAACGTGGCGGAGACCTTGCCACCAACGACCCGCGAGCCTTCCCGTGGGATGGTGCGCGCGCCGGTGGCGGCGGTTGCGATCGCAGCCCCCGCTGACATCGGCTGCAGATTTTGACACGTCCGCATGTCCAGCTCGCCCGCGTGGCATGCGCAAATCTCCGGAATTGGCCGAAGGTGGCACATGGCGGGCCACGGGCGTCTCCACCGGTGGGGCAATGCGCTCAGCCAGCATACCTGCTTCCCACGCTCCAAAAAACCGTGGGCAAGCTGAAGTCCATGGCTAGGCTCGGCGCTGCAGCTCTCCTAGATTGGCCGCTCGAAAATGTGAGGAGAAATGCGCGTGAAAGTCTATCTCGCTGGCCCGGAAGTGTTTCTGCCCAATGCGGCGGAGATTCAGAAATTGAAGGCAGAGTTGGCGCGTGCAGCCGGGTTCACACCGCTCGTGCCCGGCGATCTCGAGATTCCGCCGGCTCCGACCAAGCATCAGCGCGGCCTTGCGATCTACGCCGTCGACGAAGGCATGATGCTTGCCGCCGACATGATCATCGCCAACCTGACACCGTTTCGCGGCATCAGCGCCGATGTCGGCACGGTATTCGAACTCGGCTTCATGTGCGGTCACGGTAAGCACGTCTATGCGTATACCAACACCTCCCGCAGCTACTACGAGCGCATCTTGCACGACCACTACGGCGGCAAGGCCGGCTTGCGCCTCGACGGCCGCATGGCCGGTCCGGACGGGCTCAGCATCGAAGACTTCGATATGGCCGACAACCTGATGCTCGATGGCGGCGTTCTGCGAAGGGAAGGCAGGCTCGTCCAGTGCGAAGTGCCTGAGGCCGATCGCCTGACCGACCTGCAAGCCTTCAAGGAATGCCTTGCGATTGCCGCAAAGCGGCATTTGGCATAACGACCGATTGGGCTGCGGCTTTGTGACGGCGATCAGTCGCTGGCGCAGGGCCAGCCCGCCGGCGTGCTCATGCCGGCGGGAAGCTTGGTCGAGCTGTCACCGCAAGTCATGTCGACCTGCTCCTGTTCAAGTCCGGTTGCCTCGGACAGGTCGACGCCCTCGATACGTGTCAGGAACATGAACGCCCCCTGGAAATCGATCGGGCCGGAAAAACTCGTGCTGGTCAGGTCCGCGCGCGAAAGGTTGGCATGGGTAAACCGGGTTCCGGTGAGCTCCGCCTTGTCGAAATTCGCCCGGCCGAGTTCGGCCTTTTCAAAGCTTGCCCCCGTCAGGCGGGCACCGCCGAAATTGGCCCGCTGCAGCTCGGAATTGACGAACGATGCCTTCTCGGCGGAGACGCCTGCGAAATTGCACCGATAGGCTTCGATTTTGGAGAAGTTCGCGCCATTCGCGGTAGCCCCCGCAATCGAGGATCGAACCAGAGTTGCCTTTTCCAGATTGGCTTCTGTCAGGTTCGCACCGCGCAGATCCGTCAAGGTGAAGTCGGTGTTGACGAGATTGGCACCCTGAAGGTCGCTGCCGCCGAGCATAAGCGCTTTCTTGTTGCAGTCGGTCCAATCGGCTCCAGGCGATGCGGAATCCTTGCAACTGGCGGCATGCGCCATCGACGGCGCTGCGAACGCCACTAGGCCTATAGCCGCCGCCGGAACGACCAGTGCCTTCATGACGTCGGCCACGATCCTCGATGCCTTTGCGCTAGCCGGGCGCAGCGTACCCCGCTCCTGGCCGAGATTGATTTTGAGGATGTTCATGGCGCCGCTCCAGGACCCGAGGGTCGAATCGATTGCATATCAGGTGCTTCGCGCGCCTTTCCGCCGACTGGCATCGCCGGTCATGCGCGCGTATTCGTTAAACGTATGACGTTGCTCGCCTTTATGCAAATGACAGAAATGAAAACGGTCCGTTTCAGATCGATACGGCCAGCAGCCAGTCACGCAACGCCGCGCTTGGTCCATGGTCGCCGATCGCTGACGGCGACAGCAGATGATAGGCCGTACCGTCTTCGATAAATCCGCATGGCGCGGCCAGGATGCCATTGTCGATATCGTCGCGGACGAGTTGCCAAGGCCCGATCGCCACGCCGATCCCGGCGATGGCCGCCTGAAGGCTGATATAGAAATGCTCGAAGACTTGGCCGCGCTGTTCGGGTGCGGCGCGGTCTGCCGTCGTCCCCCAGGTCTCCCACGCATTTGGCCGCGTTCGCGTATGCAAGGGGATCGCGTCCTTGCGCAATTGAGGCAAAGAGCCGGCCTCAGCCTCGTTAAAAAACAGGGCGATTTTGTCCGTTCGGCAGACCGGACCTATTCGCTCCGGAAAGAGCGGCACGGCATGCGTGCCGCCCGCTCGAGGAAAATCATCGCGTCGGATCGCCAGATCGATGCCACGGCCCAAGGACACCGGCCCACCTCCGGCAACGAGATGGATAGACACCTCCGGATGCCGCGCCTGGAAATCAGGAAGGCGCGGTATCAGCCAGCGCATCAGAAGGGTCGGCTCGCAGGACACCACCAGCGCCGGCGTTCGCGCCACGTCCCTGATCTCCCGGACGGCACTCTCCACCAGACCGAAACCTTCGCGCACGGCCGCCGCCAGCTTTCGCCCGGCTTCTGTCAGGAAGACACGCCGGCTGCGGCGTTCGAACAGCGCCACGCCGAGTTCATCTTCGATAAGCCGGACCGCGCGACTGATCGCGCCGTGCGTCAGATGGAGCGCGTCCGCGGCGCGACTGAAGCTCTCGAGTCTGGCCGCCGCCTCGAAACAGCGCAGCGCCGCCAGCGGCGGAAGCCGCGTCGCCGACATCTGTGAGTGCAGCTCACCAAAATGGTCAGAACTCATCGTTAGTCGCTTCTCATCGATCAAGTTATTTAGACATTAATGAAAGAGACGAACGGGAAAGACAATGACTGAACTGTTAGCTGTAGTAACCATTACAATCTTTGCCGTCATCAGTCCGGGACCGGATTTCGCGATGGTGACACGCAACAGCCTGCTTTTGTCGCGGCGGGCCGGCGTCCTGACGGCGCTCGGTATCGCCGCCGGCGTCTGGGTCCATGTCGCCTACACTTTGCTCGGCGTCGGCCTCTCGATTCGCCAGTCGCTATTTCTCTTCACAGTCCTGAAGTTCGTCGGCGCCGCCTATCTGATCTGGCTTGGCATCAGGATGCTACGCACCAAGCCAGCCGAAACGACGGGCTTGGCCGTGCATCCCGCACTCTCCGACATCGGTGCGCTGCGTGTGGGGTTTCTCACCAACGCGCTCAACCCCAAAACGACGATCTTTGTCGTCAGCCTGTTCATGCAAGTCGTCGGGCCGACCACGGCTCTGCCCGTCCAGATGGGTTACGGCGCGTTCATCTCTGCCGCGCATCTGATCTGGTTCGCAATCGTTGCCCTGTTCTTTTCCTCCGGCACGGTGCGGCTTCGTCTTATCGCGCTTCGCCATTGGATCGATCGCACCTTCGGCGCCCTGCTCGTCGGCTTCGGCGCGTTGCTGGCAACGGCAAGCGTGACACGCTAGGCGACGCTTGGTCGCGGGCGTGCCGCTGCATTCCCACTGTTAACACTTGCCCTCAATCGGATAACCATGCAATATCCATACAATTAGCATGAGGTAATCGCGATGACGGACGTGCGCTTGGGAATTTCGTGGCAACCGGTAATCCGTAAATCGGATGGACCGCTTTATCTCGCGATCGCCGACGCCATCGCTGCCGATATCAGCGAAGGGCGCCTTTCCGAGGGGATGCGTCTGCCGCCGCAACGCACGCTTGCCGAGGCGCTGGGGATCGACTTCACCACCGTCAGTCGCGCCTATAACGAAGCCCGGCATCGCGGCCTCGTCGAGGGCCGGGTCGGCCAGGGCACCTACGTGAAAACGCGACGCATCCGAACCGGCCGTACGCCGGCAGGCGGCCTCATCGACATGAGCATGAACCTGCCGCCGTTGTTCGACGACCCGATGCTCGCCGCTCGGCTCTGGGACGACATGGCGGCGCTGCAGGCCGAGCATGGGCTCGAACTCCTGATGCGATACCAGCCGCCGGGCGGCACCCTGCACAACCGTGCTGCAGGCGCCGCATGGCTGAAACCCAGGCTGGGCGAGGTTCCGGCTGAGCGCGTTCTGATTGCCGCTGGCGCGCAAGGGGCTCTGCTTGCCACGCTTGGCAGCCTGACCAAGGCCGGTGACATGATTTGCGCCGAGGCAATCACCTACCCCGGCCTCCGCGCGCTCGCAGCACATCTCGGCATCAGACTGCACGGCCTCGCCATGGATCGAGAGGGCCTCCTGCCCGAAGCATTCGAAGAACTCTGCGCGAAGGAAACGCCGAAAGCGCTCTATTGTAATCCGACGCTTCACAATCCCACGACAACGACACTTTCGCTCGAACGGCGCCAGGCGATCGTCACAATTGCCCGGCGGCACGACGTAGCGATCATCGAAGACGATGCCTATGGCGCCCTTCCCGTTTCGACGCCGCGCCCGTTGGCGGCGCTGGCGCCTGACCTGGTCTACTATGTCGGCGGCCTTGCGAAATGCCTGTCGCCGGCCTTGCGCATCGCCTATCTTATCGTGCCGGACAGCCGAAGCTCGGTCCGCGTCGAAGGCGCGATCCGGGCCACTGTCGGCATGGCGTCCCCTCTTGCGGCCGCTATCGCCACGCGCTGGATCGAGGACGGGACGGCTGACGCCGTGCTCGCAGCCATACGTAGAGAGACGGCGGCGCGACAGCGCATCGTCTCCGAGCTTCTTCCAGCCGGCGTCGCACAAACGCATCCGCACGCGTTTCACGCCTGGCTGCAGTTGCCGCCGCCCTGGACACGCGGCGAACTGAGCGCGCGATTGCAAGCAGCCGGCATCAGCGTCGTTGCAAGCGACGCCTTTGCGCTCGGCGCGCCACCGGAAGCCGTCCGCCTCGGCCTCGGCGCCGCTGCCGGCCACGCGGAGCTGCGACGCAGTCTTCTTGTCATCAACGACCTCATCGGCCAGCCCCCCGCCGCCTCAAGCTTCGTGGTGTAAATGGTCGGCGGGCGAAATTGTCGCAGACATGTATGCATACAATAAATTGACAATGTATGTTTTTCGGCGCCTAATCTTGGCGAGCCTGATGCGGCCCCAAGAAGAAGAAGCGGCCGCATATCCAGGCAATCTCGGCGCAAAACTCCAGCGCCAACCGGAACGCCTGAAAGGAACAAACATGTCTTCCGATAGTGATTGGCCGCCGATCCCGCCCATGCAGACTGGCTTGCGCGGCCGCTGCCCGCGCTGCGGGCAAGGGCACCTGTTCAACGGCTTCCTGAAGATGCGCAAGGAATGCGAAGTCTGTGGCCTCGATTACTCCTTTGCCGATCCGGCCGATGGCCCCGCTTTCTTCGTCATCTGCTTTGCCTGCGTACCGAGTGTTTTCCTTGGCGTCTGGCTGGAAGTTCAATACAGCGCACCGCTCTGGATACACCTACTGGTGACCGGGCCCTTCATGCTGCTGACCTGCATTCCGCCGCTTCGCCCCCTGAAGGGCTGGCTCGTCTCAAGTCAGTTTTTCTACAAGGCTGAGGAAGGCAAGGTCGTAAGGCGAAACGCCGAGCCGCCGGTGGCGACGCAGTAGATCTTCGAAGGCTCACTCCTGAGCGAAAGAGAAGCCCAAAGCCTCCGTGTATACCCCTAAAAAATAATTGCGCCGCCAACTGTTGATAGTTGACGGCGCTTTCACCGGAAGCCTCTCTTCTCAAAGGCCGGCTCTACGTAAAATAACAAAATCAAGACGTCAACGTGCAAACTGTGAAGTTTTTATGAGAGCATTTTGTCATATAAAGGCTTCGCTTTTAATATAGTTCGGATTCATTACTATCATCTGTAAGATAAACTTATTTTAGAAATATATGATAGTTGCCGAAGTGCAACAGTTTATAGTAATAGCTGTTCACAAACGCTCGAAACGCGTTTGTTGCGTAACTGTCTTGTTTTTTGTGATAGCGGTGTCGCCGCTGCCCGCTGCGAGTCATCGCAGTGGTTCATTTCGTAGCAGCGCGAGCGAGGTAACCGATAAATCTCTGGGGGACACCAGGGGCGGGCCTTGTTGACCTTGATAACCATTAGAGAGATCGATCGAATGACTATCAAAAGCCTTCTTCTCGGCTCCGCTGCTGCTCTCGCAGCAGTTTCCGGCGCTCAGGCTGCCGACGCCATCGTTGCAGCCGAGCCGGAGCCCATGGAATACGTTCGCGTTTGCGACGCTTTCGGCACTGGCTACTTCTACATCCCGGGCACCGAAACCTGCCTCAAGATCGGCGGCTTCATCCGTTTCCAGACTTCGTTTGGTCGTGACGCCGCTGATAGCCGCTACAATCAGGAAAAGTTCGGCGGCCAGTCTACATCTGACTGGGATTCCTTCTCGCGCGCTTACATCTCGTTCGACGCCAAGAGCGACACCGAATACGGCACGCTCACTGGCTTCTTCGCTGCTGAATTCAACGCCGACAACGACACCGACGCTGGCGACAGCCTGATCGACGTTGATGAAGCCTACATCCAGCTCGGCGGCCTCAAGGCCGGCTTCTTCTACAGCTGGTGGGATAAGGGCCTGAACGGCGAAACCGACTCGATCGGCAACGTCACCGAATTCAACTCGATCGCCTACCTCTATGACGGCGGTTCGTTCCAGGCCGGTATCGCCGTTGACGAACTTGAAGGCACCTCGACCAAGTCGAACGGCGTTGGTGTTGAAGCCATCGTTTCGGCTACGCTCGGTGGCGTTTCCTTCGACCTGCTCGGCGGCTACGACTCTGAATACGAAGAAGGCGCAATCCGCGCTCTGCTCTCGGCCGACCTCGGCCCGGGTGTCTTCCAGGTCGCCGGTGTTTGGGCTTCGAACCCGAACGCATACTGGAACGCTTCGGAGTGGACCGTTGCTGCTTCGTACGCCTTCAAGGCAACCGACAAGCTGAAGATCACCCCCGGCGTTCAGTACTGGGATAGCCTGCGCACGGGCAACGACTTCAACAACGACCTCTCCAAGTGGCGCGCTGGCGTAACGCTCGACTACGCGATCACCGAAGGCCTCGCGACCCGCGTATCGGTTCAGTACGAAGACACCGACAAGGTTGGTGGCGGTTCGGACGACCAGGTTCTCGGCTTCGTCCGTCTGCAGCGTAACTTCTAATCCGAATAAAACTCGGATGAAAGAAGCCCGCAACATCGTAAGACGTTGCGGGCTTTTTCTATGGTGGAAGTAAAATTGGCCGCTGTTCTTGTGCCACTCTTCAGAAAAGCCGAATTACTTCGATCGAAGCCGGCATGAGCGCTTTGCGCGATTGCAATTGTTCTGGAGTGCCTGCCGCTTTCTGACCGCAAACAATCACCGCGGGTTCTGTTTCGGCCGCTCACAGGTTCGAGATGCGTCAGGTGACGCGCATGCAAAAGCCCGCAAGATCTCGATCTTGCGGGCTCGCCTATGTCTGGCGTCGGTTGCGACCGACCGCGTGTGCGGCTCAGTTTGCCGGCGTTGGCTCTCCAAGTGAGAGCATCAGCCGGTTTGCCCAATTGAAAAAGGCGGCACCATGGATGACGTCGGCGATCTCCAGTTCGTCTAGGCCCGCTGCCGAAAGTCGGCCGATGTGCTCCTCCCCAAAGGTAGGCGGGGTCGCCGTCAACGCCACGGAAGCGGCGACGATTGCATTCCAGCGTTCGCCGAGATCGGTTCCGACGCCCTCGTCGAGGAGCTTCTGCACATCCTCTGTGCGCTTTGAGTGATGCGAAGCGAAGCGCGAATGTACCGAGGCGCAGAAGATGCAGCCGTTATATCTAGACGCGGCGGTCGCCGCCAGTTCGCGCTCGGCGCGCGGCAGGCCCGAGCGGGTGTTGTAGAAGATGTCCTTGTCAGTTTTCGTGCGCGCTTCAAGCACTTCCGGATCGCGCACGAGCAGGCGGAAGTAAGGCGACTTTGCGCGCCCAGCCTCGACCAGGCCTTTGAGGTGACGCTCCGTCAGCTCTTCCTCAGGCAAGGGCTGCAGCCACGGTGTCCAGCCGATCTCGGCCTGCGTGAAGGTAACAGGCGGATTTTCAACGATCGGGATGATGGCATGTTCGGTCATTCGCATGTCCTTGAGTTCTTAAGCCGCAGCGCGCTTCGTGGCGGTCGACAGCAAGCCAAGACCGGTGATGACGCGGATCTGAAACGCAACGAAGGAAATCAGCTGCGACAGGGTCACGACACCATTTGTCGTCCAGCCAGCGTCGAGCAAGGCTTGCAACGCCTGCGGGCTGGCATCACGCAAATGGAAGACGAGCAGGTGGGCGTGCTCCAGCGCGGCGGACAGCTTACGGCCGAGCACCTCGCGGCTTGACCGTGATACTTGATAGAGTGGGCCGACTTCATTCTCTCCATTAAGGGGCCCGTCCGGATAGTTGCCGTATGGCCCTGTTGCCCGTCCTACCCCGATCTCGGCCTTGATAACCTCGATCAACCAGCGATCGTTGTCGCTATCCTCGAAATGACTGCTGTAAAATTCGAAAATGTCCGGCTGACGGTGCAGGCCGGCAACGAAACTTCCGACCGCATGCCGCTCCGCCGCCGACACGTCGCCGAAATCCGCGGGCTGAAAGAGTGCAAGATAGCTTTTCTGCGCCTGTTCGCGGGTTTCCGGCCGTTGGGCGCGAATGCGGTCGAGCGCCGACCCGGCGGTGATGCCGGCCAGCAGATCGATGATATCCGGTGACGTGGTGGTCATGACGTCGTCTCCTTTGAAAAATGGAACCAGCTGTCCGTTTCAACCGACGGCGCCGAAACGCCGGGCATGGAATTTCTCCTGCGGCGACCAGCCGAGCGCCGGAGCGACCTTGGTGGCGATGAGCTCGATGGAGCGCAGAATCAATGGGTGCGGCGGATCAACGGAATGAACCTGGAACACCAGATCGGTGACACGCTCCAGCGTTTCATCTGCGCTGAGACTGGCAATGACGTCGTCAACGGAGCCGACATGCACGTCGAAGGCCGCAATCAGATCGGCAAGTGAATTGCCGGGAACTGTATGACCGCTAGCGATCAGTCGTTCCGCACCCCGTCTCAACCCAACCTCGGCAAGCCGCAACGCTTCGGCACGGCTGTCGGCAACGAACAGGCTGCGAGAACCGAGGATACGCGGCGCGCGGCCGGAAGGAAGCGCATGCAGATAGGCGTCGATGATCGGGTTTTGCAACGCCGCCAGCGAAGCGTGCGGATTGTCTTCTGGCCGCGGTTGGGTGCGTGACAACATCAGGCCGTCGCCGGCCCGCCCTGCCCGCTCGCCACCCGCCACCGAAAAGGTTGCCTGCCAGATACGGCCGAGCAGTTGCGGCGCTGACGGGTAGAGGCGATCTCCGCCTGGAAGGGCCCGACCTGCCCAAGCGTCGAGAACCGTTTGGAGATGCCTGCCGAAGATCGCGCCGCGATCGGCGCTTTCCAAGCCAAAGGCCGTGAAGGAGGACGGCGTGCCGCCGGTCCCGAACCCGACCTCCAGTCGCCCGCCGGAGAGCAGATCGAAAACGGCGGCGTCCTCGGCCACCCGGATCGGATTTTCGAGCGGCAGCGTAATGACACCGGTCCCGAGGCGGATGCGCGTCGTCTCCGCGGCGACATGAGCAAGGAAAACCAGAGGCGCCGGAAGGCCGCCTTCGTCCGCGTGGAAATGGTGCTGCGCGACCCAGGCCGTGTCGAAGCCGAAACGCTCGGCGGTGACGATCTGCTCCTTTGCGTAGTAGTAGCGGGTGCCCGCCTGAACGTCGTCGAGCAGCCGGGTAAAAAAGCCAAGGCGTTTGCGTGGCGTCGTCTCAATCATGGTCGGTCCTGTCTGTAGTCCGCTGCTTCAGGCCGCAGCCCGGCGGTTGCGTCCGGGAATGGCATTGATCAGCTCACGGGTGTAATCGCTGCGAGGGTTTTCGAAGACGTCGGAAACGGTTCCGCCGTCGACCAGCCGCCCATCCTTCAGAACCGAAACGGTGTCCGAGATCTGACGCACCACGGCGAGGTCGTGGGAAACGAAGAGGTAGGTGAGCCCGAGGTCGCCCTGCAGTTCGTCCAAGAGGTCGAGAATGCGGGCCTGCACGCTGACGTCGAGTGCGGAAACCGCTTCGTCGAGCACAACCAGTTGCGGATCGAGCACGAGCGCCCGGGCGATGGCAACACGCTGGCGCTGGCCGCCGGAAAGCGCATGGGGCCGCCGTGCAAATGCGTCCTCAGGCAAACCGACGCGGCCAAGGATCGCCCTTGCCTTCTCCTCACGATCAGAACGTAGAAGTCCCGGGTAATTCGTCAGCGGCTCGGTCACGATCTGCAGCACGCTTTGACGCGGGTCCAGCGAGCCGTAGGGATTCTGGTAAACGAGCTGGACCTTGCGGCGGAACTGCCGAAGCCCTTCTCCGCTCAGGCCCGAGACATTGGTGCCGTCGATCTCAATCCGGCCGGCCGTCGGCCTGTCAAAGCCGACGATGTTGCGGATCGTCGTCGTCTTCCCAGAACCGGATTCCCCGACGATCGCATGTGTCGTTCCGCGCCGGACGCGGAAGCTCAGGTCGTCGACGGCGCGTAGCGGGGATCCGCCGTCCTTGCGAACGAATTCGCGGACAAGGCCCTCGACGACGACGATATCGTCCGGAGCCTCCGCAACGGGTGGTCGAACCGTTGCCAACCTCGGGGGGGCGGTAAAGGATGGCGCGTTCGAAAGCAGTTGTTTCGTGTAGGGACTGCGTGGTGCGGCCAGAACAGCGCCCGTTGCGCCCTGCTCCTGAATCCGGCCGCCCTGTAGGACGACGATCCGATCGGCCCGGTCGGCGGCAACACCGAGATCGTGGGTCACCAGAAGCACGGCCGTACCATACTCCGTTCGCAACTCGTCGATGAGATCAAGAATGCGCTTCTGGACTGTGACGTCGAGCGCGCTCGTCGGCTCGTCGGCGATGATCAGCTGCGGCTTCAGCGCAATCGCAATCGCAATCAAGACCCTTTGGCGCATGCCGCCCGACAGTTCATGCGGATACTGCCGCGCCCGAAGTGCCGGCTCGCTCAAGCCGACGCGGGCCAGAAGAGAGAGCACCTGGGCCTCGATCTCGTCGGATCTCAGCGCACCATGAATCCGGAACATCTCGCCGAGTTGCGAGCCGATCGTCTTGACCGGGTTGAGCGAACTTCCCGGATCCTGAGGCACGAGGCTGATCCTCGCGCCGCGCACCGTATCCAGTTGCCGATCCGTCCAGCGGGCAATGTCGGTGCCATTCAGCTTGATGGTTCCGCGTTCCACTCGGCCATTCGCAGCGAGCAGACCGATGATCGACTGTGCGGTCGTCGTCTTGCCGGAACCGGATTCACCGACAAGGGCCACAACCTCGCCTGGATTGATGCGAAACGAAACGTCATGAACGGCGCGGCGTTCGCCGCTGCTGTCAGCGTAGGCAATGCAAAGATCCTCGACCTCGAGAACGGGGGGAAAAGGTCCAGGTATGACGGTCATGCTGCGGGCCTCCCGAAAGATTGGCTGACGCGATTGGCAGCCAGCACGACGAGGACAACCACGATGCCTGGCGCGGTGGTCAGCCACCAGGCGGTAGAAATGTAATTGCGCCCCTCGGCGATCAGCAGCCCCCATTCCGGGGTCGGCGGCGGCGCGCCGTAGCCGAGAAATCCAAGCGTCGAAATCTGCAGTACGGCCGATCCGAATTGCAGCGCGGCAAAGGCGACGACCGAGGTTAAGGAATTCGGCAGAATATTGCGCCACAGAACCGAGGCGAAGGTCCCGCCACTGCCGAAGGCCGCCTCGACATAATCGCTGCGACACACGCGCACGACTTCCGCCCGCGCCAGCCGGGCAAAGCCTGCCACCGAGGTGACCCCAACAGCGATTGCCGCGTTCACAGTTCCAAAGCCGAGCAGGATAATGATGCTGAGCGAAAGCAGCAGCGGAGGGATCGACAGGAGCACGTCGACAACGCGCATGATCGCATCGTCGAAGCGACGCCGCACCGAACCAGCGACGACGCCGAGACCGGTGCCAACCGCAAGTCCCAGCCCAACGGCGACAAAAGCACCTGTCAGGGAATGAACGGCCCCGTAGACGATGCGCGCATAGAGATCGCGCCCGAGCGCATCGGTTCCGAGCAGATGATCGGCGCTCGGCCGCTGCAACTGCGCGCCACCGACGCCCTCAAGCGGGTTGTAGCCTGTGAAGAACGAGGGGGCGACCGCCCAGAGGAAAACAGAACCGAGGATAAGCCAGGAAAGGGCCAGTCCTACGGGTACACGGCGCAGCCGCGATGCCGCGCCAGAACGCCGCTCGCTCTTTGCCCTTGGCGCCGCAATAGCGTCATCGCGAAGCGTATCGAAGGTCGTCATGCAACGGCTCCCGTTTTGGTCCTGAGGCGTGGGTCGAGCACCGGATAGAGCAGGTCCACAGCGAGATTGATGATCACGAAGGCCAGCGCAGACAGAACGACGATCGCCTGAAGCACGGCTGCGTCCTGGCTGCCCACGGCGCGTTCGGTCAGCCCGCCAATGCCGTTCAGCCCGAAGACGGTCTCGGTCACCACGGCCCCGGCAATCAGTTCGCCGAACAACACGCCGGCAATCGTCAGCGTCGGAAGCAGCGCGTTCTTCGCGACGTGCCGCCAGAGAACCCAAAGGCGAGTGGCGCCCTTTGCCCGCGCCACGGCGACGAAGGGCCGCGTCATCACCTCGTCGATATTGCGAACGAGCACCTGCGCCAACGGCGCGGAAATCGGCACGGCAAGCGTTGCAACCGGCAGGATCAATTCCTGCCAGGGACCAGGGTTGATGACGGGCACGAGTTTCAGGCGGAAGGAGAAGATCTGGATGAGCATGATGCCGAGCCAGAAGGTCGGGATAGAAATGAAGAGCGACGGAACCGACTGCAGCGCGCCACGCAGCCACGCAAACGGCGCGAGACTGGAGAGGAAAGCGATGACGGTCGCCAGGATCGCAGCTAGCAGGAAGCCGAGCCCCGCGAGCTTCAGCGTTGCCGGCAGATGCGCAGCAAGCAGACTTGAAACCGGAACACCGGCTTGAACCGAGTAGCCGAAGTTGCCGGCCAGGAACTTGCCGATAGTCCGCGCGTATTGGACCGGCACGGAGCTATCGATCGCATAAGAGGCGCGGATTTCGGCGACCTGTTCGGCGGTCAGGCCGAGATCGGGGTTCTGGAACTTAATGAGGATCGCATCGCCGGGCATTGCCTGCAGCAGCACGAAAGAGATCGTGAATGCGGCCCAAAGCACAAACAGAGCCTGAGCAACACGATTGAACAAATAGGCGGACATGATCCGTTCCTCGCAGGCGGATTTCAGAGACGACGGCCACCGACGTTGCGGTGGCCGTCGAACCGATCAATGTTCAGCAAGCCAGGTGCTGTAGAAGCTTGGACGCCCGACGGCCTCGAATGCCACGCCCTGGACGTAGGGCGCACCTGCATAGGCCTGCGGCTCCTCGAAGATCGGGATCGCATAGGCTTGATCGACGACGTAATCCTGAACCTCGCCGGCAATCGCGAGGCGCTTCTGGCGATCCGGCTCGGACGCGAGCGCATCGAGCAGACCATTCAGCTTGGTATCGACGAAGCTCTGGACCTTGTCGCTAAGCCCGCCCTTCTGGCGCAGCACATCGCGGTTCTTCGGATAGTACTGGCTCTTGATCACATCGGGATCGGCACGGCCGACCATGGCAGGCGACACCGGCGTCTTCAGCGGATCGAGATCATCCACCGTCTTGCTGCCGCTATCGCCGGCAAGAACGCTCAGCTTGACGCCCACCTTTCCCCACTGCTGCGCGACCAGTTGCAGCGTTTCCTTGTTCTGCGGCTGCGGCAGCGATTCATAAGCCGTCAGCACCAGTTCCTTGCCGTCCTTCTGGCGCAGACCGTTGGCGGCGACCGACCAGCCCGCTTCATCGAGCAGGGCCTTGGCCTTCGCCGGATCAAAAGCGAGCTTGGCCGAGATATCCTTGTAGCCGAGGGCCGACGACGCGATGATCGAGGTTGCCTGCGGATAATTGGCAGAAAATAATGTGGTGACGATTTCCTTGGTGTCGGTCGCATGCAGCAGCGCCTGACGCACCCTGATGTCGGACACCAACGGGTTGTCTGGGCGGAAGACGACACTGTTGTTCACCCCGCGGGTGGAAGGCGCGTAGATCTGATAGTCCTGCGCCTCGACTTGGCCCTCGTCATAGGCCTGGACCTGGCGGATGAAATCCGCCTGCCCTGCGAGCAGTGCACCAATGCGCACGCTGTCTTCACCGGTGATGATGTACTTGATGCCGTCGAGATAGGCGCGGCCCTGGTGTTCGAGCTTGGCCGGGCCCCAGTTGTATTCGTCGCGCGCCTTCAGGTTCAGTTCCTTGCCGATCGTCTCGCTCTCGACGACGAATGGGCCGGAGCCGATGATTTTCGTGGCGTCGCCGAGTTCTTCGAAGGGCAGTGCCAGCGTGCTTGTCGCGACCAGGCCCGAACCGATCACGGACGTTCCCTGAAGGAACCCCGGCGACGGCTTCTTGAAGTAGAATTTGACCGTCAGCGGATCGACGACTTCGCTGCGCTCGTAGTTGTTGATGACCTCGGAGACCGGCTGCTTCAGGGCTTTGTTGCCGAGGCCGAAGACGTCGTAGTTCTTGGCAACGGCAGCCGCGTCGAGCGGCGAACCATCGGAGAACGTCACGCCGGGACGGATCTTGAACGTATATTCGGTCGCATTCGCGTTGACCGTCCAGGATTCAGCGATCCAGGGCTCGATCTCCAGCGTCTTCGGGTTCTGATAGGTCAGCTTGTCGGTGATCTGGTTGAGGATGCCACCGTTCGGATAAAAGCCGCCGGCCGGCGGGTAGAGGTTCGTATGGGCCTGCTGCTCAAGATAGATCAGCGTACCGCCCTTGACCGGATCTGCCGCTTGCGCCTGCGCGTCGCTCAGAGCCAGGCCAGTGGTCGCAAGTGTGGCGAGCGTCAGTGCCAAGCGTTTCAGTTTCGTCGTCATGAGAGCCTTCCTTCAGAAATCTGGAGGCTATGGTACGACTGCGGCCGGCGTAATCAATTAAATCTAGTAAATTAATATGCTATATGTTTTACCCGAACCGAAAGAAGCATCTAGCGCGCCGTCGCCGGGGAGATAATTGTCCCTTCCCGCATTTTTCCCACCAATTTTGAAGGGCCGGGATCGACGGAAGTGTGGAAAGAAGCCCGCTGGTAACCACCGCCACATACGCGACATGGACACGTGCTTGATTGCGCGCGGCATTGACACCATTGTCGTCATCCGTCGAAAAATCTTGGCAATTTCTCTGAACCTCCCAAGGATCGTAAGCATCATGGAAAGCAATAAAGTCCTCGTCGTCGGCGGTGCCGGCTACATCGGCTCGCATACGTGCCTCGAACTCGCCAACAAGGGTTTCGAGCCTGTCGTTTACGACAACCTTTCGAACGGCCACGAAGAATTCGTCAAATGGGGCGTGCTGGAAAAGGGTGATATCCGCGACCGAAAGCGGCTCGACGAAGTCCTTGCCCGTCACAAGCCACGCGCCATCCTGCATTTTGCCGCGATGATCGAGGTGGGTGAATCGGTGAAAGACCCGGTTTCCTTCTACGACAACAATGTCATCGGCACGCTGACCTTGCTTTCGGCTGCCCTTGCCGCAGGCGTCGAAGCTTTCGTCTTCTCTTCGACCTGTGCCACCTATGGCCTGCCGGAGAGCGTGCCGATCGACGAACAGCACCGCCAGGCGCCGATCAACCCTTACGGCCGGACCAAATGGGTGTGCGAACAGGCACTGAAGGACTACGGGCAGTACAAGGGCCTGCGCTCGGTGATCCTGCGCTACTTCAACGCCGCTGGCGCCGATCCGGAAGGCCGCATCGGCGAGTGGCACGAGCCGGAGACGCATGCCATCCCGCTCGCCATCGACGCGGCCCTCGGCCGACGCCAGAGTTTCAAGATCTTCGGCACGGACTACGACACCCGCGACGGCACCTGCGTGCGCGACTACATCCACGTGCTTGATCTTGCCGACGCCCATGTGCGCGCGGTCGAACACCTGCTTTCGGGCGGCGACAGCGTCGAGCTCAACCTCGGAACAGGTACCGGCACGACCGTCAAGGAACTCTTGACGGCGATTTCCGAGGTTTCGGGACGCGAATTCCAGGTCGATCTCGTCGACCGCCGCGAAGGGGATTCGACCACCCTGGTCGCCAACAACGACAAGGCGCGCGACATTCTCGGCTGGGTTCCGAAATACGGTCTCACCGACATCACGCGCACGGCGTGGAACTGGCATTCCCGTCGTAATCAGGGTGTCTGAGATATAGACCACGTCTGGCGCGGCGGTGATCGCCGCGCCAGACGGCTCCGATTTGTCAGGCCGTGTGTTGCACCGGCCTTGAGAAAAAGCCCGAGCGCAGCCGTGTGGCCAGCGGCTTCTCGATCAGAAGATAGGCGAAAACGCCGAGCGCGGTCCCCGCAATGACCGCCAGCAGCGCCGATGTGAGCAGCCCTATACCCATCATTCCACAAGCCTTGACCACGACCGAAATCGCAAAGGTGTGCCAGAGGTAGATCGAGTAGGATGCGTCGCCAAGCATCATCGGCAGCCTGCTGGGGCGGAACCAGCCCTGCGCTTCGAGCGCCAGCGTTCCCAAGACGAGCATGACGGCCAAAGGCCCGAGGATGAATTCGTCGAAAGGCAGGCGAAGCACGGCGACCGCCGCAAATCCTGAAAACGCGCCGGCGACAAGCATAAGGCCGGACATTGCGCCGGGCACCCTGCCTCTCAGCCACAACTCGGCGACGATCATGCCTGCCACGAATTCAAGAATGATCGGCCGCGTATAGGTGACGAAGAGCGCGCTGTCGCTGTCGACGGCAACGCCGATGGCAACCAGCGCCGAGAAACAGCCAGCGATCGCCGGCAGCCGTCTCGACCGCGGCAACAGCAGTGTCAAGGCGAAGACCGCATAGAAGAACATCTCGTAGTTCAGCGTCCACCCCTGCACCAGCACTGGCCAGATTTCGCCGCTGCTTGGCGATCGCATGGGAATGAACAGCAGCGAGGAAAGCACATGCGCGTTGCTCAAGACAAGATTGGGAAACAGGCCAACAAGGCCGCCGATGACCATGACCGCGGTTGCGAGCCAGTAGATCGGCGCGATCCTCTGGATGCGATCGCGGAGGAAGGCGAGCGGTGACACCGGCCGCCGTTCGCTGATCACCCACATGATGAAGCCGCTGATGACAAAGAAGACGTCGACGCCGGCAGCACCAATTGCGAAGTGGTGCCCGGTGCGCTCGGCGGCATGAAAGACGACGACCCCGAGCGCTGCGACGGCCCGCAGATACTGAATGCCGTAGATCGTTGTCGTCGGGGCGCTGATCATTGATACCTCAGTCGTAGCGGGATCTCCGATACGGCCGGCGCCGGACGATCTTCGACGCTCTGGTGCGTGCGCGCTTCCGGTAAAGTCAGCTTTCCGGCGGCGAAATAGAGCAGGAACGAGCCGATGTGATAGGGGTTCATGATGTCGATTTCGACGAAGGACCGCACCAGCAGAAGCAGCGCTATGCCGAAGAGCACGGAAGATTGCGTGTCATGATCCTGCGTCAACAACCGCTTGGTATGCCCGAGCACGGTTATCAGAAGGATGCCGGACAGAAGCACGAGCCCGATCGCGCCGGTCTCCACCATCGCTTCGATAAAGGTGTTGTGGAAGTGGAAGCCGGAGCGCGTGGCAATATAGAACTCTTCCCACAGGCGTTCGGGCTCCGAGAAGCCCTGGACCCAATAGGCCTGATAGCCGACACCGACCAGCGGTGACGACATGGCCGCCTCGATGCCCTGCTGCCACAGATAGGTCCGTCCGGTTAGGGTGGAATCCTTGCCGAAAAGCCCGAGGACAAGATCGACGCCCCCACCATAGATGGCCGCAACGGCGACCATGACGCCACAGACGGCGGCGGCGAGGAAGAGCCCCTTGCGGTGTGCCGGCGACAATAGTCCGACCAACCGCATGCCCAGCCACACCCCGATGATGACCACTGTGGTCAACACCGACGTCGCCGATTGCGAGGCAAAAAGTGAATAGGCCGACAGCAACGCGACCAGGCTGGCTGCCGCGAACCACAGGCCGCGTTCGCCAAGCGCGATCGGCGCGACAAAGGCGAAATAGATGCCGAGCGAGGCGTAGAATCCCAGCTGGTTCTTCGAGGCGAAAGCGCCGACGAAGCTGTAAGTGCCGTCGAGAGGATCGAGGTGGTAGACGCCGAAGAGGAGTGAGTAGACGAGAACGACGCCGGTTCCGGAAATCGCGCCGCGCACCAGGGTCCTGATGCCGACAACCCGCATGGCAATCAGGGCGCAGATCACGTGGGAGAGATACTGTATCCCCGTTCGCGCCGTCATACCGGGCGCCGCCGACCAGAAGACCGACAGGCAGGCGAAGATCGCAAATCCTAAGATCCAGAGGCGGATTCCGTAGTTGCCGAGCACGCGACGGTAATCGACCAGCACCAGCGGCAGCCACAGGCCATAGTAGAGCAGGATCGACGCCTGTCCGAAGCGCGAGGAATAGGCGAAGACGAAGAGCGATAGCGCGATCGCAACAGTGCCATAGACACCATTGCGATCGGGAGAAATCAGGCTCGCCTTCGAAATTTTCACAGCCGTTCCTACTGCGTTGCCAGGTTGGCTTCGACCTTGATCACGTCACCCGGCAATACAGGCGTATTTTCGTCGGCGGAGATCTCCGTCGGCTTTCCGTCGCGCTCGCGCATGATCGAATAGGCGATCGTCGCCTCCGCCGTATTGTCCTTCGACTGCGCGGCTTCGGCCGATTGCAGCAACGCTTCGGCCATCAAGTCGCGGCTGGTGCCGAGCTTGATCGAAAGCGTGTCGAGTTCGGCCTCGGTGTTCTGCAGGTCCTGCGCCAGCTGAGCGTCCCAATCGTTGCGAAGATTGGTTTCGTCCTGGCCCGCCTTGCTGACATCCTGTTTCGCCTTCAGCGAAGCAGTATCGATGTCGAGAAGGGCGGCCTGCAGTTCGGCTACGCGCTGCTCCAGGGACAGCTTGCGCTGGCTGAGCGCCAGGCCCTTTTCGGCGAGGCTTTCGACCTTCTCGCGGTCTTCAACGACGAGCTCGAGCTGGCGGTTCTGGGTTTCCGTCTTCTTTGCCAGCGACTGGATTTCGCTTTCGAGCAAGGACTTCAGATCGGCGAGCGACTCCAGTTGCAGCTTCTGCTTCCTGTCACGCGAGGCCATCAATGCGGTCTCGTTTGCGAGAAGCTTGTCGATACCGGGAACGCCCTGAAGGTCCTTCGGCAGTTCGATGCCATCCTTTTCGGCGATCTCGGCCTGAAGGCGGGCGCGACGGATCAGCAGCCGGTTGCGCTCGGACGTCTGGACGCTCGAATCGCCATGCGCATTTATGTAGTCGCGCGCAAAGCGCTGGCCGCTTTCCGAACGGCGCAATCCGCCGCCAAGGCTTACGGCCTTCAGCACCGTCAGATTGGGGGCAAAAGGATATTCGCCGGGCTTCTGGACCTCGCCCGCGAGATAAACCGGGCGGTACTGCGCGAGTTCGACGGAGGCGGACGGCCGATCGCGCAGACCGAAGAGCGTCTGCATCTTCTCGCCGATCGCTTCACCAACTTCGGTCGTCGTCTTGCCCGCCGCCGGCAGGTCGCCGATGAAGGGCAAGGATAGAGCACCCGAAGGACCAACGGTGTACTCGCCGCTGACGACCGACCAGTCGCGGACAGCCCCCTCCGCGGTCTGCCATTCGGCCACGCGAATTCTCAGCCTATCCATAGTGCCGAGCTGATACTCATCGGCCCAAGCCGGAAAAGCACAAGTGAGCGCCGCGGCGATGAGAACCGCCCGGCGCAGGAAACGGGGTAGCGTGCGCGGCATGCGCGACTTTCCCGACAGATGATGTTCTCTCATATGGGCTTCCCGATTGAAGGCGCCTTCCCGCGACCGGTCGCGCGGGCTTTCCAGGCGCTGTTTCGTCAGTAGCTGCCGCGCGAAAGGCAAACGGCGGGAATGGTTCTGACAACGATGGAGAAGTCCTTCAGCAGCGACCAGTTCTGGACGTACTGGGTATCGAACGCGATGCGGGTTGCGTAGGATACGTCGTTGCGCCCGCTGATTTGCCAAAGGCCGGTAAGACCGGGTCGGGATTGCAGGTAGTAGACGGCGGCGCTGTCGTAGAGCTCCAGTTCGTCCTCCACCACCGGGCGCGGGCCAACCATGCTCATTTCACCGCGCACGATGTTGACGAGCTGCGGCAGTTCATCAAGGCTTAGTTTGCGCAGGACACTGCCGACGACCGTGACACGCGGGTCGTCCTGCAGTTTGCGCGTCGCGCGCCATTCCTCGTAGGCGGCCGGATTGGCCTTGAGGTAGTCCTGCAGGATCCGGTCCCCATCAGGCCGCATGGTGCGGAACTTAAGGCAACGGAACGACTTGCCGTTATGGCCGATGCGGCGGTGGCCGTAGAAGATGCTGCCGCCGTCGGAAAACTTGACCAGCGCCATGAGCATCAGGAACAGCGGGCTTAAGAAAACGAGGGCGAGGGAAGCGGCAAACACGTCGAAGCCACGCTTCGAAACGCCACCCACGGGTGGGATTGCCGCAAACTCTGCGGCACTGAAAAACGGCGAATTGGCCGATCTGGTCGCAGACTTCATAGAGGTGACTCCATTTACGTTTGGCGATTTGTCGGTCTCCCCAGGGGGGCCTACAGCCCACACTGGGGCGCGCTCATCGTGAATAATGAACGTCCGGTAAGGATTTGCTTTTTGAAGGCGAAATAAAGGCGAGTATCCGAGCAGGGGCCAAAATGCGTATATCACCACTTTCGAATATGAAATATTTCTCGTGACAGAGGCTGTTATATTATTGCGAGTAACAGTATCACCTCGCACGTATTCCTGTATTGTTTCTGGCGAGCCAAATTACATTTCCGTCGAAGTGGCGATATCTTCGCAGGCCGATGTTTTCCTTGAGCTTCGGGAGCGTGATTTCCCCTGCTCCAAAATTTACGGTCGTCCGTATTTCCCAAATTTTGCTGCGTCGCACCAAGTCTTCGCGGCGCACACAAAGGCTCGCAACATCGTTCAAACTTGTAATAAAAGTTGATCAGCACGTGAGTGTGGCGGCAACCATTGGGCGACGCGGAGAGCGTCTCCCGACGGGAGGTGGAAAATAAGCTGCCGAGCGCAGGCTCGCGTCACAATGGCGTTCGAGGCCAATCAACTGATTTTGATTCGATCGACGCTGCTCGAAACGCGACATAAAGATTTGCCTGTTTCTATGTGCCAAAGCGGCGGCTATTGCCGGTTGCAGCCGATGTCCGTCGCCAATATATTAACATTTGCAGAGGAAAGGCCGATTTTGCGATGACGTCTGCAGCGATAGAACCGATTGCGAGCTAGTGCCATGTACGCACCACGCGTCTTCGTGAGTATGATCGGCGCCCTGACGGTTTTTGCTGTCGTCACCTATTTCCTCAATGGCTCTCTCACATCCACGCTGATCCAGACGGCGATCTGTGCGGTCCTCATTCAGATCGGCTATTTCCTCGCGGTCGTTTTCCTAATCTGGAGGAAAGCGCGCGAGCGCGGAAAAAAAGCGGCTGAAGTGCTGCAATCGGCCAATGACGACAAGCCGGGCAGCAATAGCCACCGCCTGGACCGGCCCGGTCACTTCAATCGTTGACCGCACGGCCGGACAAGCCTGCCTCGCCATTCTTCAAAAAAATCGCCTTTGACGCGGTTGCGACATGATCGCCCTGCATGGTGCGGCCCGTTACGGCAAGATTCCATGCCGGGCTGCATGATCTAGCCGGTCGCCAATGACCCGGCTGCGTCATGCAGCGATCGAGAACTGGTGCAGTCCACTTGGCCCCTAGGCGCCGCGCTGCCCGCGAGACACGATACTGGAGGCCCTCATGACCACAGTCGCCCGGACAGATGTCTGCGTCATCATTGCTGCGAAGAATGCCGAGGCGACCATCGCCCGCGCGGTCGCGTCGGCGCTGGCCGAACAGGAAACCGCCGAAGTGATCGTGGTGGATGACGGCTCCACCGATCAGACCGTCGCCGCGGCGCGATCTGCCGAAGATCACAGCGGACGGCTGACGATCGCACGCTTTGAAAGCAATCGCGGTCCTTCAGCAGCGCGCAACCATGCGATTGCCATCAGCCGCGCCCCGGTCCTGGCGATCCTCGACGCCGACGATTTCTTTCTACCGGGCAGGCTCGGCAGGCTGCTCGCAGTAGAGGAGTGGGATTTCATCGCCGACAATATCGCCTTCATGGGCGAGGCCGCAGTGACTGGTGCGGCTCCAAGGGTCGATGACTTCCCGCCACGGCCGCGCCTTCTCGGCCTCATTGATTTCGTCGAGGGCAATATTTCGCAGCCGGGCGTGAAACGTGGCGAGATCGGCTTCCTGAAGCCGCTGATGCGCCGCCGCTTCCTCGATAAGCATGGCATCCGCTATCAGGAGGCGCTTCGTCTGGGGGAGGATTATGACCTCTATCTTCGCGCACTGGCCAAAGGTGCACGCTACAAGGTCATTCAAAGCTGTGGCTATGCGGCGATCGTGCGCGGCAATTCGTTGAGCGGCAGCCACCGGACCGAGGATCTAAAGCGCCTCTACGAGGCCGACCGCGTCATACTCGCGGCAAACGACCTCGACGGTGAGGCAGCGGCTGCCGTGCGACGGCATGAGCGTCACGTGCGTGGCCGCTACCAGCACCGCCACTTCCTCGACCTCAAGAAAGAGCGCGGTGCTATGGCTGCGATCGGTTACCTCATGCGGCGCCCGGGCGCCGCGCCGGCCGTCACCGCCGGTATTTTCGCCGACAAGACGGAGCGCTTCAGGCCGCGCCAGGATGCGGCACCGGCGGGCGGAGGCGCGGCAGTGCGCTACCTTCTGCCAATCGGCGCGGAGCACGCGCGCTAGCACCACGCGTTGCGGCGTCGGCGCCACGTCGAACCATCGCGAGCGGAATACGCTCCGGCATCTCGTCCGGAGCGTCGTTTGTCACATCCTAGAAGTAGGCGCGCCGTACGGCGGCCAACGCATCCTGGAAGCGTTCCTTGCGTTCGGCGAGCCGGCTGTCGCTGCTCAATTGCGGCTCTGCCCGAGTGGCCTGCCAAAGTGCAAGCGTCGACGGCGCCGCAAGCACCTGCTTGGCCGCGCTGCGCAAGAACGTCTGACGCGGTTCTCTGGCCGCGACGATCACCTCGCCGTCGGCGGATCGCAGGTTCGCAGCCTCCGGCACAGTCTGCGCCTCGAAGCCCATGCCCCAGAAACGTGCGCCCTTAATCATGGCTTCGGTGCGGCTGGAGACCGGAACATGGCGGGGACGGTATTCGACGCCGACGGTTTTTGCCCAGTCGTTCCACTTGAAGCTGTTGATGCTGTCCGACGTCGTCACCGCCACCCAGGGAACGCGGAATGCATCGGCGAGAATCGCCCCATGCATCGATTCGGCGACAATGAACTCCGATTGCGCGATCTCGCGGATCACGCTCTTGGCCTCGCCGCGCGGGTCGATGTAGTGCAGGCCGACGGTGCCGCAGGTGACGGGCCACATACCGGCGATCGCACTTTCCCAATGGGGAATGAAACTGCGCTTGTATAGCTTAGGCAGGTTCCGGAATTCCGGCATGTCGGCGACCATGACCGCGGGATCGACAATACCGCGCTCCGGCGCAAGGCCGATCTTCTCGGCTGTCAACGGGCCGCGCACGCAGCGAAGGTCCCATTCGGCGGCATCCCGCATGTCCGGCAAGCTGCCGTAGCCGAAACCGCTGCCGATAACGAGCTTGCGGACGCCATCAGGCAGAAGCGCGCGGTTGAGCACCGTGCCGACGCCGACGAGGAGGATGTCGTCATGGACATCGCGAAAACCCGGCAGCAGGAAATCCCAAAGCCAGAGGTTGAGGTCGTCGCCGAAATTGCCGTGCTGAGATTCCCAGTAATAGGGCTTCATGGGCGGTCCCTTCTTTCAAATGCGAGATAGGTTCGATGCCGCGCCTGGCGGGCTTGTTCTTCCTCCAAAAGGAGTTTCTGTCCGGATCAGCGTGAACGGGAAAACTTGCCGACGGCAAGCTCGAATGCGCTTTGCAACAGCTTGGGATCGCGCAGGACCCAACGTGCCAGCAGTCGAAACTGCGGCGACTTCCGCCGCTTCAGCCGGCGCGCCTGGCTCCAGAGCGCCTGACGACGGGCCGTGTGCTGGTAGGACTGGATCGACGCGACGGCCGATGGCTTGCGCGAAAGCCGGTGCTCAAGCGTCTCAAGGGCAACAAAGGTGTTGAACTGCTGCTGCAGGAATTGCGGCGAATCGTTGTCGATCGAGTGGAAGATGTTGATGCCCTCCCCGCGCATGGCACCGGCTGCATCACAAAGCACGACACGATTTGCCGCCAGAATGCAGTCGCAGAAGAACAGCACGTCCTCGGCCGCGAGACGCAGCTCGGCATCAAAGCGCACCGTCTCGAAAAGCCGGCGACCAACCACCATGCAAGACAGGTGCAGGAAGCTCCAGTTCCGCAGCATGACATTGGAAAGATCGGGAACTTCGACGACAAGCGGGCTTTCCTGCAAGCGCACGACCGTATCGCTTGCCTCGAGATCGGCGACGCCGAAATGGTAGTAGAACGCCTCCCCGCCTGTTATCGACGCCCAGTAGCAGTCGGCACCAAAGCGGCTCATGCTGTCGACGGCATTCTGGAGATGATCGGTGGTCCAGATGTCGTCGGAATCGAGGAACGCGGCGAACGCGGCGTCGGCCGGAACGTTGTCGAGCCCGGTGTTGCGCGCGCCGCCTGGACCCTTGTTGTCCTGCCGGATCACCGTCACGCGCGCCCGCTCGCCATCGGCAAGCGGCCTCAACTCCTCGTCGATCGAGTAGGGAGATTGATCGTCTATCACCAGGACATGGAAGTCTTGATAGCTTTGGGCAAAGACGGACGCGAGCGCGCGCCGAAGAATACCCGGCTCCTTCTGGTAGTAGGGAATAATAACAGTCAGCTTCGCCATCTTTTCGCCCCTGCGGTTTCTCTAAAAGAGTATTTCGTGGTCTCCTCCCACCGGGTCGCGACCTCAAATCTAGCGCTTGCCCTTTGTCGGAAATCCTTCAAAGGCATCACGGGATGCTCACATGCCTTCAAACGTAAATGCCAAGTCTGTGACTCGGAACGTCGGCTGGAGCGTCCTTTCAAAGACAGGCACATTCGGGCTGAAGTTTGTCACCGTGCCGATTCTTGCCCGTATCCTGACGCCCGAGGAGTTCGGAACGGTCGCCGTCGCGCTCACCGTCGTGCAGTTTCTGGCGATGATCGGCGGCGCCGGTCTTGCCTCCGCTCTGATCATCCAGCGCGACGAGGACATGGAACTCATCCACTCCGCTTTCTGGGCCAATCTGGTGGTTTCGCTGATGATGGCGCTTGGGCTTTTCGTCTTTGCCGAACCGCTGGCGAGCCTGCTGGGTGCGCCGGAGGCAAGCCATCTGCTCCAGATCATGAGCCTGCTCATCCCGTTGCAGCTTGCCGGCGATGTTGCTTATTCACTGCTTGCCCGGCGGATGAATTTCAGCAAGGACGCGGTCTGGACCATGCTCTCCGAAATCCTCGGCGCGCTCATCGCGGTCGGGGCGGCGCTTCTCGGCTTTGGGGTGTGGTCGCTGCTCGCCCAGCTTTTCGTTTCTGCATTCATCCGTTTGGCCGGTCTCTACGCCGTCTCCGGCTATGTCCCGCGTTTCGTGTTTTCGGCACGGCGCGTACTTTCGCTCTGCCGCTTCAGCTTTGGCATGATGGGCTCCGAGATCGCCAACTTCGTCACCTTCCAATCGCCGATGGTCGTCATCAGCCGTTATCTCGGCCTTTCGGATGCCGGCGCCTATTCGGCGGCGAACCGCTTTTCCAGCATTCCGAACCAGATCGTCCTTTCAGCAGTCATGGGCGTTCTCTTTCCCGCCTTCAGCCGTATGGGCGAGGATCGCCAGCGGCGCTCGCAAGCGCTGATGCTCAGCACGCAGGTCACCACCGTGCTGCTCGCGCCGATGATGTTCGGCCTCTGGGCGCTTGCCGAGCCGGCGATGCTCGTGCTCTTCGGACAGCAATGGGCCTCAGCCTGGCCGGTGCTCGGCCTGCTCGCCCTGTCGAAGGGCCTGCTGACACCCTGCAGCACCTACATTCCCTATCTCAAGGGTATCGGCCAGGGCACGACCCTCTTCTGGTGGGCGGTGATCCGGGCAATCGCCACCACTGCCGCCGTCGCCTATGCCGCGATCGGCGGCTCGCTCGTCGAAGCGATGATCGCCCTCTGCCTCGTGAACCTAGCGACGCTTGTCGGCTATTCCTGGGTTGTCTTTCGCGCCGACCAGCTGCCCTTCCTGCGCGGGTTCCTGATTTCGGTGAGGCCGCTGGTCTCGGCTTTCATCATGGCTGTCGTCGTAAGGCTGCTGCTGGACCACTACGGCATGCTTCTTCCAAGCGCGGTGCTCCAGGTTCTTGTTGGCGCCGCGATCGGTGCCCTGATCTATCTGGTGTTGGTACTCGTTACCGAACGGTCGCTGCTGGCAAAGCTCACCGATATGGTTCGTTCCCGCGGTGCTTCGAGCTCGGTACCAGCCGCCGCCGAATAACGGCTGGAATAGCGCTAAAGACTGCCCCACCCTTGCCGCATTTCGGCGAGGAATGAGATCCGCGGCATTGTCTCAACTGAAAAACAGAAGAAAAAGCGCACAACTTTTCGGCGTTACATATGCACTTTAACAAGCAGAAGCATCAGAAAATCAGCGGCCGTTAATATTCCGCAACTGACGCCCACGTCATGGTTTTTTCCCAGTCCAAGTGCGGGGATAGGCCTATTTTCCTAGTATTGCCGCGATTTCTAATGCTGCACCGCAGCAAACCAAGGCCGATTCGTTTGCTGCGGCGCCATATTTTGATCCGTGCCCGAGCCTAATCTTCTGGGTGCGGGCTCTGGTCTGCTCTGTTGAAACGGCCGCTTCTAAACGCGCTGCCAGATGGGGGTGACGGATATCGTTGATGTGAACGCGAATATCTCCTCGCGGATCAATCTGATGCGCATCGTGCTGATCTCAGGCATTGTCTTTGTGCATGTGCCTTACGATCCGGCGACCAGTCCGTATGTCGGCACCTATGGCGGCATCGACTGGTTGCGCATTTTCCTGGGCGACAGCCTCTTCCGTGTCGGCGTCCCTTGCCTCAGCGCGATTTCCGGTTATCTCCTGTTCCGTCGCGGTCTCGAAAATTTCGACTATGGCCGGACGCTGAAGACCAAGGCTCGGACGGTACTTTTGCCATTCCTGTTGTGGAACCTGGCGTTTCTCGCGCTGGTTTTCGTCGCGCAGAGCAAGGACATCAGTTCGGGCTATTTGCCGGAGGTCATCGGAGCCAGCCCCAGAGAGTGGCTGAGCTTTGCCTTCGCGCTCGAGGATCTGCCGATCAATCTACCGCTCTATTTTCTGCGCGATCTCCTGCTATGTATCGTTCTTTCGCCTGCGCTCGCGTGGCTGATCAAGCGCTATCCGGCACAGACGCTCGCCGTCCTCTTCGCCTATGCAGTGCTGCCCGTTCCGAACGGCATCTTCTTGAAGAAGTCGATCCTCTTCGGGTTTAGCGCCGGCATCTACATGAGCCTGCATCGCATCGATGTCCGCAGCTTCGATCGCTTTTCCTGGCCGATTACCATCGCGTTCCTGAGCGCAGCCGTGCTCCTGTCCATCCTGCTCTATCAGTTTGGCCCGAATTTTCCGGTGTGGCTCGAAATGCTGCGCAGTCTGATTGCGATTTCCGGCATCGTCGGTTCCTGGGCGGTTTCGGCACTTCTCGTGCGAACCAACATCGGCGCTCAGCTTTCGCGCGGCAGCGGTCTCAGCTTCTGGATCTTCTGCACGCACTTTCCGCTACTCGTGCTCTTCTGGATGATCTGGAACCGCTCGGACATCGGCTACTACCCGGCGTTCTACTGCGCGGTTCCGCTCATCACGATCGCCTTCCTCGCCGGCGCCTACGCTCTTTCCGCGCGCTGGCTGCCAGCCCTCACCGCTATTCTCACCGGCAGCCGGACCGGCTCGGCCCGCGACATGCGTGCGCGGACAGGGGCTGTTCGCGCCGGTCCCTCCCCCCAGCAAAGGACCTGACCATGAGATCGAAACGACCTCACCGCCTCGCCCTGCTCACCCTTGTCGCCGTCGGCCTTGCCGGTCCGGCCCTGGCCGAAGAGACCACAACGGGTGCGTCTTTCATCGACAACTTCGATACACTCGACACCGCCGTCTGGTACGTCTCGGACGGCTGGAACAATGGCGCGCATCAGAACTGCACCTGGTCGAAGAAACAGGCGAAGGTCGTCAACGGCATCGCCGAACTGACGTTTGCTGAAGGAAAACTCGGCGAGCGCAATTACGCCTGCGGCGAAATCCAGACCCGCAAGCGCTTCAGCTATGGCACCTACGAGGCGCGGATCAAGACGGCCGACGGCTCGGGGCTCAACTCGGCCTTCTTCACCTATATCGGGCCGGCCGACAAAAAGCCGCATGACGAGATCGATTTCGAAGTGCTCGGCAAGAACCCGGCAAAGGTCCAGATCAATCAATACGTCTCCGCCAAGGGCGGCAACGAGAAGCTGGTCGACGTGCCGGGCGGCGCCAACCAGGGCTTCAACGACTACGCTTTCGTCTGGGAGAAGGAGCGTATTCGCTATTACGTAAATGGCGAACTGGTCCACGAGGTCACCGACCCAGCGAAGATCCCGCCCAATCCGCAAAAGATTTTCTTCAGCCTTTGGGGAACCGATACCCTGACGGATTGGATGGGCGCCTTTGCCTACAAGGGTCCCTCGATGATGCAGGTCGACCGGGTCGCTTTCACCGCGCCGGGAGACGAGTGCCAGTTCCCCGAGTCGATTGCCTGCAAAATAAACTAGCCGACGATCGGGAGCCGCGCCGGTGGGCGTGGCTCTCGCCGCTGCAAGGCGCAAAATTTGAACCATGTCCGGCGCAGCCGGACAGAAAACTGGATGTTCATGCTGCAGATACTTTACTTCGCCCAGGATCTTGCCGACCCCGCCGTTCGCCGACGCGTGCTGATGTTGCTTACCGGCGGCGCAAAGGTGACGCTTGCCGGGTTCAGGCGCGACGCAAACCCGCTGGCGGCGATCGAGGGCATCGTACCTGTCGAGCTCGGCAACACCCATGATGGCCGGTTCGTCCAGCGCGTCGGTGCGATCGCGAAGAGCTGTCTCTCGCTGAAGCAGGCGCTGCGCGGCGTCGAACGTCCAGACCTGATCATAGCCCGCAACCTCGACATGCTGGCCATCGCCAGGAAGGCCGTCAGCCTCTTCGGCGGCGACGTCCCAATCGTCTACGAATGCCTCGACATTCACCGCCTACTCCTTTCCCCCGGCATCGCTGGCAAGGCGTTGCGGACAAGCGAGCGCCTGCTCGGCCGTGACGCGCGCCTTTTGATCACCAGTTCTCCCGCCTTCGTCGAGAACTATTTCCGCCCGTTATCGGGTATCTCGGCACCGACCATGATGCTTGAGAACAAAGTACTCGAGCTCGACGAAACCGATGCGCGACCATCGGTGACCGCTGCCGCCGCACCGACACATGGCCCATGGCGGATTGGCTGGTTCGGTGCTCTGCGCTGCCGCAAATCACTTGCGCTGCTGGCGGCCTTCTCGCGCCGCATGGAGGGTCGCTTCGAGATCGTGCTACGCGGCCGGCCGGCCTATCGCGAGTTCGACGACTTCGACGGCTTCATCCGCAACGAACCTTTCATGACGTTCCACGGACCCTATCGCAGCCCGGAAGAGCTTGGCGCGATCTACTCCGACGTGCACTTCACCTGGGCGATCGACTTCTTCGAGGAAGGTCAGAACTCCAAATGGCTGCTCCCGAACCGGCTCTATGAAGGCTGCCGCTTCGGGCGGGTGCCGATTGCGCTTCGCGGCACCGAGACCGCGCGGTTTCTGGCCATACGTGGCCTTGGCGTGCTGCTCGAAGAAGCTGATGCCGACGCGCTTGCCGCGCTCATGGGTTCGTTGACCTCCGAGATTTACGACGCCACATCCCGGCGGATCGCGGCCTGCGCGCCGGAAACCTGGATCTTCAATCGCAGCGATTGCGAGGGCCTCGTGCGCCGTCTGTCGGCCGTCACGTCCGCCGCTCCGCCGCGCATCGCGCTGGACTTCCCGCAAGCACATCAAAACACCTCAACGCCCCAAAACGAAGGTGGATTGTCATGAGCATACGTGTCCTCATCGTCATTCCCTGCCTCAACGAGGCGGAACATCTGCAGGGCCTCGCCGAAGCCTTGCTACCCGCGGCAAGGCGCCTCAACGGCGCCATCCTGATCGCCGACGGCGGCAGCACCGACGGCACCCGTGAGATCGCGGCGCGTCTCGCCGAGGCGGATCCGGCCGTGCTGGTGCTCGACAATCCGAAACGCATCCAGAGTGCTGCGATCAATCTCGCCGTCGCACGCCATGGCACCGATTTCGATTATATGATCCGCATCGACGCGCACGGCACCTATCCGGATGACTATTGCGAGCGCCTCGTCGAGGAGGCTCTTCTGACCGGCGCGGACTCCGTCGTCGTCGCCATGCAGACGGTTGGCTTCACGCCCTTCCAGAAGGCCACGGCCTACGCCCAGAATTCCAAGCTCGGCAATGGCGGCGCCAAGCACCGTCTCGGCGCGGCGAGCCACTGGGCCGATCACGGTCACCATGCACTGATGCGCATTTCCGCCTTCCAGGCGATCGGCGGCTACGACGAGATCTTCAGCCACAACGAAGACGCGGAGTTCGACTATCGCTTCCGCCAGGCGGGCTATCGCATCTGGATGACCGACCGGACCAGCATGGTCTACTACCCCCGCGCCAAGGTCGGGCCGCTCTTCCGCCAGTACTTCGCCTATGGGCGCGGACGCGCGCGCAATGTGTTGAAGCATCGCGCCTGGCCGAGCCTCAGGCAGTTGCTGCCGCTTGCCGTCGCTCCGGTCGCTGTCGGCGCACTGCTCGCGGTCGTCAGCTGGCTTGCGGTCGTTCCGGTCGTGCTCTGGGCTGTGGCCTGCATCGGCTACGGCATGTGGATGGCGCTCGGCCAGAAGAACCCCTACGGCCCGCTCGCGGCCATCTCGGCAATGGTCATGCATTTTGCCTGGTCGGCCGGCTTCTGGCGGGAATTGCTCACCACGCGTAACCGGAGGGTGGCACCATGACCAACACCGTCGCCCGGACACAGATCGACATAGCGGTGTGCACGTTTCGCCGGCCGGAGCTTGCAGAAACGCTGCATTCCCTCGCGCTCATCACCGTGCCTGCCGATGTGGCGATCCGCATTATCGTGGCCGACAATGACGTGACGCCGAGTGCGGAGGCGCTCGTCAACCAGATGCGCCCGACCATGCCTTGCGAGATCCTCTACGTGCATTGCCCGGCGTCGAACATTTCCATCGCCCGCAACGCCTGTCTCGACAACAGCACCGGGCACTATCTCGCCTTCGTCGACGACGACGAGACGGTGTCGAGGACCTGGCTCGTGCAATTGCTCGATACCGCGCTAACGACCGGCGCCGATGTCGTGCTCGGCCCGGTTCGTGCCGAATACACGCTGTCTGCCCCGAACTGGATGCGCCGCGGCGATTTTCATTCAACCCGGCCGGTCTGGGTCGATGGCGAGATCCGCACGGGCTACACCTGCAATGTTCTGATCGATCTCACTCGCCCGGTCGTCTTCAACAGGCGGTTCAATCTGGCGCTCGGGCAGACCGGCGGTGAGGATACGGAGTTCTTCCGCCACATGCATGCGGATGGTGGGCGTCTGGCCTATGCGCCCGATGCGCTGGTCTTCGAACCGGTACCGGAGAAACGCGCGCGACTTGCCTGGCTTGCAAAGCGTCGTTTCCGTTCCGGCCAAACCCATGGCCGGCTCTTGAGTGAACCGGGCCAAGCCGGCAGCCGAGTTGCCGAAATCGTCCGCGCGACGGCGAAATCAGGCTATTGCGCCATCGCAAGTCTTATGCTGCTCGGATCGCCGGTCGCTCGCTCGCGCTACGCGCTTCGCGCAATCATGCATGCGGGCGTCGTCAGCGGCCTCATTGGTGTGCGCGAACTCCAGCAATACGGAGCGGCGACCGCTTGATGACGCAACGCGCGCCCGACGTCAGCTTCGTCATCGCGGCCTATAATGCTGCCGACACGATCCAACGCGCCATCGACAGTGCGCTTGCGCAGAAGGGCGTCGACGTCGAGGTGATCGTCGTCGACGATTGCTCAAAGGACGAGACCTGTGCGGTCGTCGAAGAACTCGCTGATCCGCGCGTGCGGCTGCTGCGACTTGCCGAGAACCGCGGGCCCGGCGGCGCGCGCAATGCCGGTCTCGAAGCGGCCCGTGGCGACTGGATCGCCATTCTTGACGCGGACGACACGGTTAGCCCTCAGCGGCTGTCGCGCATGATCGGCCTTGCTTCCTCGACCGAAGCTTCGATTGTGGTCGACAACATCGACGTCCTCAATCTCGATGGGCGGCTGGAGCGCATGTTTCCCGAAGCCGAGCTTGAGCGCCTTCGGACGCTGACGCTTGCGGCCTTCATCGGTTCCAACGTGCTTTTCCGCTCCACCTTCAATTTCGGCTACATGAAGCCGATCTTTGAGCGCCGGTTTCTGAACGAACATCGCTTGCACTTCGAGGAAACGATCCGCATCGGTGAGGATTACATCCTGCTCGCCTCGGCGCTTGCCCATGGCGGCCGATGCGTCATCGATCCCTCGGCCGGCTATTGCTATCACATCCGCGAGGGCTCGATTTCGCGCGTGCTCGAACTGCGCCACATCGACGCGATGATGACGGCCGACCGGGAATTCCTTGCCAGGCACACGCTCGATGCCGAGGCGCTGGCGATGCAGCGCCGGCGCCAGAAAAGCCTCGTCGAGGCGCACGCCTTCCTTCGCCTTGTCGAACACCTGAAATCCAGATCATTGGCCGGAGCTACCCAGGTGGCTCTGACCAACCCCAGAGCGCTTCGGCACCTCAGAATGCCGATCGCCGTGCGATTGCGCCGGCTCTTTGCGCCAATCGCACGCATGAAGCCTGCCACCTCGACGGTGGCGGCCGAACGACCCACCTCGGGCGAAAGCCCACACGTAAGTAAAGGATAAGACCATGGACCGTATCAGGACCGTCAGGAAAGCTGTGATCCCGGTCGCCGGCAATGGAACGCGGTTTCTTCCCGCGACGAAGGCGATACCGAAGGAGATGTTGACGATCGTCGATCGTCCGGTCGTGCAATATGCGGTCGATGAAGCCCGTGAAGCGGGCATCGAGCACATCGTTTTCGTGACCAGCCGCAACAAGCAGGCGATCGAAGACCACTTCGACGACACGCCTGAACTCATCTCGTCGCTGACCCGCTCCGGTAAGAACGCCCAGATTTCCGAACTGGAGCAGATGCTGCCGCGCGCCGGTTCCGTCAGCTTTACCCGCCAGCAGGCGCCGCTCGGCCTCGGCCATGCCGTCTGGTGCGCCCGCGATCTCATCGGCGACGAGCCCTTTGCACTGCTCCTGCCGGACATGCTCTGCCACGGCGGACGCGGCTGCATGGCCGGTCTTGTCGACCTCTACCGTCAGACCGGCGGCAACGTTGTCGGCGTCGAGCAATGCGCTCCGGAAGATACCTCGAAATATGGCATCGTCGGCAAGGGTGCGGCCGTCCCCTATGGCTTCGAAGTCACCCAAATGGTTGAAAAACCGCTTATGGGCGAGGCCCCGTCCAATTTTTATCTGAACGGTCGCTACATCCTGCAGCCGCAGATCTTCGACATACTCGCCCATCAGCCTCGCGGTGCGGGAAACGAGATCCAGTTGACCGACGGCATGCTGAAACTGTCGCAAAATCAAGCGTTTCACGCCCATCCCTATGACGGGCGCACGTTCGACTGCGGCTCCAAGGAAGGCTTCATCGCGGCCAATGTCGCCTTCGCGCTGGCGCGTTCCGATCTCGGCGACGCGGTCTATGCCTCGGTCAAGGACATGGTCCTGTCTCACGAAGGCCGCATCCGCGCCGCATAACTGGCTTCGGCGCCTCTTTTGAAAAGAAGAGGCGCCAGCCTTCGGACCAAAGGGAAACGGACAGAGCGACCCAATGAATCAAAGAAGTCTCCCCTTCAACAGTGTCGTACCGCGCAACGTGGAGGAGCCCGACGGCTTCATCGACCTCGATCGTCTGTTTTCGGTCGTCTTGCGTCGCGCCAGAATGGTCGGCCTGTTTGTGGCGCTCTTCATCGCGCTCGGTGTCGCCTACCTGGTCTTCGCAACACCACTCTACACATCGGCAACGCAGGTCCTTCTCGACGAGAACCTGTCGAAATTTGCCGAAGAACAGGCGCCGCCGCAAAACAGCGCCCTGCTCGACACCCAGATTGCCAGCGCCGTGGAAATCCTGAAATCCGGCGAACTCGCCCTGCGTGTCGTCGACAAGATGAACCTTGCCGACAACGATACCGTCCTCAATCCGCCGCGCTCGCCGTTCGACGTCGTCAAGGACGGGCTGAAGTCCGTTACGGGCATCTTCTCGAGCGGGCCGGAGATTTCCGAGGATATGGCCCGCAACGGCCGGAGGCAAAAGGCGGCGGCACTGCTCCAGCAGGGACTGGCCGTCGAACGCGTGACGCGAAGCTCCGTCGTCTCGCTTGCCTATCGTTCAAGCGATCCGCAGCTTGCCGCCGGCATCGTTCGCACCTATGCCGACGCCTATCTCAACGACCAGCTCAACGCCAATTTCGAGGCGACCGAACGGGCCTCGGTCTGGCTGCAGGAACGTCTTGCAGACCTTCGGCAGCGCACGCAGACCGCGTCTCTAGAGGTCGAAAAATACCGCAGCGAAAACGGCCTGACGCTTGCGCGCGGCGAACTCATGTCGGAACAGCAGCTCGCCGATCTCAACAGCCAGCTGATCATTGCCCAGGCCGATAGCGCAAGCGCTTCGGCGCGCTACAAGCAATTCCAGGCGATCGTCGACCAGGGACCGGAGACGGCGGTCAAGAACGCCACGATTTCCGCCAAGGAGGGTGACAACTCGGTCATCCGCGATCTACGCACGCGCTACCTTGCGGTCAGCAAGCGCGAACAGGACGTGAGCCAGAGCTTCGGCGCCGACCATCCGCAGGCCGTGTCGTTGCGCAAGGAGAAAACCGATGTCGGCCGCCAGATCTTCCAGGAACTGCAGCAGCTGACGGCAAGCTACCGCAACGAATACGAGGTGGCGCGCTCACGCGAAGCGTCGCTGCGAGAAAACATAGAAGGCACCACCGGCCGCAACGCAAATGCAAATGTCTCGCTCGTGCACCTGCGCGAACTGGAGCAGCGGGCAGCCGCGCTGAAGACGCTCTATGAGACCTATCTGAACCGCTACGAGCAGGCCTCGCAGCAGCGCTCCTTCCCGATCGCCAAGGCGCGGGTGATTTCCAGCGCCGGCGTCCCGGCCTCACCTTCGAGCCCGAAGAAGTCGATGGTGCTGGCGCTTTCGGCGGTGCTCGGCCTGATGGCGGGCGGCGCGTTTGCGGCCTTCCAGGAGTTTCGCGAGCGGACATTCCGGCTCGAAGGCGACGTGCGCGCGATCCTCGGTCATCGGTCGTTCGGCTACATTCCGTTGGTCGGCCCGCGTCACCCTGGAACGACGGATCTCGTTCGCGCCAAGCTGATGAAGAACAAGATGCCGCCGCCGGTAACGCAAGGGGCGCCGTCTTTCGAGCGCCTCAGCCGCATCGTGCTCGACGCTCCGCGCTCGTCCTTCACCGAGACCTTCCGCAACGCCAAGCTTGCCTGCGACCGTATGCTGACCGGCAACGGTTCGCGCGTCATCGGCATCGCTTCGGCGGTGCCCGATGAAGGCAAGTCGATCATTGCCGCGAATTTTGCGGCCCTCCTTGCCGCAAGCGGCAAGAAGACCCTTCTGATCGATGCCGACATCCGCAAGCCGGGTTTGAGCAAGATGATCAATCCGCCGCCGAAGGCGGGTCTGGTGGAAGCCTTGACCGGGCAGGCATCCTGGCCGGCGGGCATCAAGATCGACCAGCAGACGAAGCTTGCGATCCTGCCGGTCGGCGGTGAAGCAGTGGACGGCAACGGCCCGTATGACAGCCATGAGCTGCTTGCGTCGCCGGCCATGGCCGAGCTCATCGACAATGCACGCAAGTCCTTCGACTATGTCGTCGTCGATCTCGCGGCACTCGCCCCGGTCGTCGATGCCAAGGCCTTCGCGCCGCTTGCGGACGGCTTCCTCTATGTCGCCGAATGGGGCCGGACGCCGTCGCGCCTGGTGCGCGACCTCTTGCATTCGGAGCCGCAGATCAATGCCAAGATCCTCGGCGTGATCCTCAACAAGACCGACATGCAGGAACTGGCAAAGTACAGCGACTTTGGCGGTGCCGAGCATTATCGCCACCGCTATGAGAAGTACTACATCGAAAGCGCCGGCACGCGCCGCAAGACCGAGGCCGCCTGACAGGGCGCGCCTCGTTTCGACCCGTCGCTCAGTCCCTCCAGAAGAGCGGTGTCAGGATGACCAGGACCGTCAGGATTTCCAGACGGCCGAGCAGCATCATGAGCGACAGGAGATAGAGCGCCGGGTCGGTCAGCGTCGAGAAGTTGCCGGCCGGCCCGATGATCGGGCCGAGCCCGGCGCCAACGTTTGAAAGCGCCGTTGCGACCGCTGACACCGCCGTGACGAGATCATAGCCCATCGCCCCCATGGTGAGGCTCCCGAAAGCCCAGATGAACATGTAGGCCGTGAAGAACATGAACACGGTGCGCTGCACGTCTATGTCGACAAGTGTCTTGCCGTAGCGCACCGTGTGGACCGCATTGGGGTAGATCAGCTTGAAAAGACCGGCGCGGATAGAATTGAAGATGATGATGAAGCGGTAGGCCTTCATGCCGCCCGCCGTCGAACCGGAGCAGCCGCCCATGAAGGTGGCGGCAAAGGCAAGTGCGACGATGAACTCACCCCAGAGCATATAATCGTCGCTGGCAAAACCGGTCGTCGACAGGATCGACGAGACGGTGAAGAAGCCGTGCGCCAATGCCTCGTGCGCCGAGACCCCGTTGACGATCCGCTGGTAGAGGCTTGCGGCGAGCGCAAGTGCCGTCAGATAGGACAGAAAGACGATGATCTGCGGATCCTTCAGCGTATCGAGCCGGCCACGAACGATGAAGAGGATGAGCACCGAAAACGGCAGGCTGCTCAGCGTCATGAAAAAGGTTGCGACCCAGAGGATCGGCAGGCTGTTGAAGTAGCCGAGCGAGGCATCGTGGGTGGAGAAGCCACCGGTCGCGACCGTCGACATTGCGTGGTTGATCGCGTCGAAACGGCTCATGCCCAGATAGGAGAAGATGATTGTGCACGTCACCGTCATCACGACATAGATCAGGATGAAGGCGCGCGTGAAGGTGACGATGCGGGCGAAGGGCTTTTCGGTGGTGTCCGAGGACTCCATCTTGAAGAAGGACAGGCCGCCGACCCTGAGATAGGGCATGACGAAGAGCCCGAGCGCCACGATCCCGATACCGCCGAGCCAGTGCAGAACCGAGCGCCAGAGAAGGATACCCGGAGGCGCATGGTCGAGCCCGCTGATGACGGTTGAGCCCGTCGTGGTGATGCCGGAGACCGATTCGAAGAAGGCCTTGGCGAAATCGAGCTTCAGCGACGACAGCCAGAAGGGCACGGCGCCGACGAGAGACACGACAATCCAGAGAAGATTGACGACGAGAAAGCCCATCTTGCGGCTGAACAGCGGCGAGCCGCCCTGCGTGGCGGCAATCGCCAGAAGCGACAGACCGCCAGTCGCAAAGGCCGAACCGGCAAACACTCTCCAGTTGGGATGACCATAGAACAGATCGACTGCGGCCGGCAGCAGCATCGCGAGCGACAGATAGAACGCGGCCTTCGCGGCGATGTTGATCGCGGTCTGATAGAGGGGTGCATGCAACGGTTGATCGCCTCAGCGCTTTGTCCAGGACCGAATCGGTCCTCTGGATTTGCGGCCATTCAACCTCAAAGGCGCGCGATTCGCACCGGCTAGGGGCAGAGAACCCTCTGGAGAGCGACGGTCAGTCCCGTATTTTCGTCGATTTTGTCGCATGGGCGCGGCAATCGTGTCCAGGCGGTCCCGGCAAATGCCGCGTGAAAGGCGCCATTTCCATGCTGCACTGCGGCATTTTGCCCAATCAACTCTAACTCACGAAAAGATCACGACTTTTGGCCGCGGCAAGTCATCACCTTGACTTATTTCCACGTGTAAAGCCTGCTTCATCCATTCCACATGCAACCTTGAGCACAACCGATGACCCCCGCCCGTTTCACCCAATGCCTTCTCGTTCTTCGTTGGACGCCGATCAATCTGGCAAGCGCCCTCCATTGCAACCTGGCATGGATCGAGGCGATGGAGACCGGGGACGAAATGGTCCCGGAGGAGCTGGCGACCTGGCTGGAAACGCTGGCGCGAACCCACGAGGAACTCGGCATTCCCGTCACCTACCGCGGCAAGGGGCTTGAACCGGCGACGAGCCGCGCAACGCGGCGCTGATCGACAAGGGCGCTTCGCTCCATCCAACTCACAGCTAAAAATGCCTCGCATCATTCACCCTTGGCCGGTTCGATCGCAAGCGCGCCGGCCGGGCTTAGAGCACCGCAGCGCCATAGCCGGTAGTTCTGCTGGGTGTCCCAGTCGTAGTAGTAGGCCGCCTTCAGGCGATTTTCTTCGGAAAACCGCTCGAAGACCGTCCGCATGGCCGTCATCGCCCCTTCGCGTTCGCGATCGTCGACGGGGCAGCTGCGCGCCGTGTTGGCAATCCCCCATTCTGTCACCCAGCAGGGCCGCCCCCGGTCGGCAGGCGCGCAGAAATCGAGAAGTCTGGTGACGATCGACGTGATTGCAGCCTTATCCTTGCGCGCCGGGTAGATGTGAATGCCATAGGCATCGACGAGCGCGTCCATGCCCCGCGCCCTCAAAAGGGCAATCACCTCGCCCGGATCCAGCCGCTCCATCCCCTGCCGGTCTGCTTCCTTGGGCCCCATGTCGGAGAGCCCGGCAGAGACGATGATCGCCTTGCTGTTGGCGCTCGCTCTTACGGCGTCGCGGGTGATCTTCAGCGCCTCGACGTAGTTGTCGAGACCTTTTCCGAACGCCTGGGGATCCCTGAGTTCGCCGAGATGTCGCGGCGTCGCTTGGCCCGACTTCTCGTAGACGGCGAGGTCGCCGTTATAGCCGGCGAGGTTGATCTCGTTTCCGGGTTCTACCGCGTCCAGACGGATGCCAAGGGCATCGATGCGCTGCAGAGCTGACGCCAGGCCGACGCGGTAACGATCAAGGTCCAGATCGGACAACCGGTTGATATCCCAGATGCGCCCGAAGCCGGTGCGCGGGCGAACGCTGTCCGGATAATAGCTTTTGTTCGACAGCTGGATTTCGAGCAGGATCCGCAGACCCAGCCGGTTGGCAATCTCCAGCGCGTCGATGCTTTTGTCGACGGGGCGCGACAACGATAGCCGCACATGGGTTGCGCCGCTGTCGGCAATTTCGCGAAGGATGCGTTCCTGATCCGTGCGCTCCAGCCAGGCGAGATTGAGCCGATTGACGCCGTAGCGCGCAGCCGCAGCCTCGCCCGCGAACGCCGTTGCGCCACGCGAAAGCGCCGCCCAGGAGACCAGGGCGGCAAGGAGCAGCGCCAACGGCGCTGCCCGGGTCAGGGGCAGATTAAATGCCAACCTGTTTAAGCGCACTTTGGAAGTTCGCCTCGCATGCCGAATAGCGTTCGGTAACCGCCTGCGCATCGATCTTCGACAGGAAGTTGGCGAGATGCGCCTTCTTGTCCGTCTCACGGTTCCAAACACCCGCCTCGATATAGGGGAAGCCGATGAATTCGAGCATCTCGCGCATGCGGTCGTCGACGGCGATCATCAGCGAGGGCGTGCCCGCCTGCATGCCGATGACGCAGCCATGGAAGCGCCTGCCGATGCAGAGGTCCCGGGTCGATGACCAGGCGCGCCACTGGTTGGTGTCGAAGAACACCATCAGTTCGTTCTGCCGCTGCCATTTTTCCTGATGCTTGTATTCGGTCTTGCCGGTGATGCGGCCGCTGGAGCGGTCGTAAACCGGCGCGTTGTCATCCACGGGCAGCGTGAGGTTATAGGCGACGACTTCGTCCTGAATGACGTAGCTGGCCACGCTCTCCGGCTTCAGCAGCGCGTGGGCATCGACGATGGTGTCGGCGACGCTACCGAGATAGCCGCCGAGCGCGAGCTTCTGTGCCGAGGCAAGGTCTGCGTTGGCAAGCGACGTCAAGGAGTGGCGCATCTCGTTGGGAGCGAAGAAGAGCGAGGGGCAGCCGGTCGGCTTGACGAACTTCATGCCCTCCGCGCGCAGGAACTCGGCGGTGAAGTAGCCGCGGGTCAGGAAGAAGCTTTCCTTCTGCTTCAAGACCTCGAGGAACCGTAACGTACCGGCCGGCAGGTTTTCTTTCAGACCTTCACGCTTCTGGATGCCGATGCCCATTACCAGAACCGGCATCTTCAGCTTCTCGAACACATCCGCTTCGAGATCGGCCGAGTATCCCGGACGCAGCAGGTTCGCCGAAGCGAACACGCACATGTCGAATTCCTTGTTCAGGGCATCGTAGACGTCGTTGGCGCCGCGGCTGTTGACCAGATGCCAGAACGGCACATAGGTCACGTCATGACCGCGCAAGGCATAAGCTGCGCCCTCGCCGATCAGGTAGTTGCCGGTGTTGGCGATCTTCTTGACCTGGTCGACCAGATCCTTCTTGCTTCGGATATCGTCGAAATATGGTTTGTGATGAACCGTCGCACCGGAAACGCGCGCCACGGTACGCTGGAGGTAGGAAGGGATTCCGGTGAGCAGGATACGCATCGATACACCTGGTTTGTGGACTGGCCCACAGAGTTGAGGAAGAGGGAGGGCGGCACGAGGAAGCGGATCTGCAAACCTCACCGTGCCGCCCGAACATCATGAATTGAGCGCCTCGGATCGAACGCGTCCGAGGCATCACGGTTTAGAGGCCGATGCCGATCTCGCGCAGCACCGTACGGAAATTGCGTTCGCGATCGGAGTAGCGGTCGACCAGTTCCGACGCGTTCAGCCCGGCCAGATGGCTGGCAACGAACTCCGCCCGGTTTTCCGCCTTTTCGAGCTCCTGGACGTCGACCGACGGCAGGCCGGTAAAGCCCAGCATTTCGCGCATGCGATCGTCGACAGCCACCATCAGGCTCGGCACGCCTGCCTGCATGGCGATGATCGAGCCATGGAAACGACGGCCGAAATTGAAGTCCATGTGCGAGGCCCAGGCGCGCCACATGTTGGTATCGAAGAAGGTGCGTACATCGAAGGGCACCTTCTGGCGCTCAGCGCCCGGGAAAGCGAGCTCGCCGAGCATCTTGCCCGAGCAGGAATCGAAGACCCTGCCATCGGCATCCGGCTCGACCTTCATGTCGAAGTGCAGGAATTCGTCCTGGATGATGTATTGGGGCTTGGCGCCTTCCGGGTTGAGCGCGATCGCATCGACGATACAATCGTGATTGGCGCCGAGATAGCCCGAGAAGATGGTCTTTGCCTGACCAATCTTGACGTCGGGCAGCTTCTTCATCGAGGCGCGCATGTTGTTCGGCGCGAAATAGACCGAGGGGCAGCCGGTTGGCCGGACGTACTTGAATCCCTGGTCCTTCAGGTAGCCGGCGGTTTCGTAGCCGCGGGTCAGGAAATAGTGCTCACGGTCCTTGAGAACATCGAGCAGCCGCTTCGTCCCCTCCGGCAGGCCTGTTTCCAGGTCCTTGCGGTTCTGGTGGCCGATACCGAGCATGACGATCGGCATCTTGAGCTTGCTCAAGACATCAGCCTCGGCATCCGCAGAAAGCCCCTTGCGCAACAGATTGGCGCAGGTGAACACGCAGATGTCGAAGTTGTTGTTGAATTCGTCGAAACCGGTGCCGTTCTTGTGGGCGTTGTAAAGATGCCAGAACGGAATCTGCTTGGCGTGCGGCGCGATGGCGCGCAGAGCCCCCTCACCGATCAGATAGTTGCCGGTGTTGCTGATATTGCGAAGCTCCTGAAGAAACTCGTCCTTGGATTCGGGCTGTTTTTGCCGTTCCGAATAGGAAACCGACAGGCCATTGGCGCCGTTTGCGAGGCGCGTGTAATGACCAGGAATACCCGTCAGGAGGATTCTTGGACGCATGCGTAAGTCCCTTCTCTTTGAAAAGTCGTACGGGTCAATCAGCCTGCAGCTGCGACGCCGGTATTGGATGTCTCACGCGCCCGGATGACCTTGGCGCGCGAAAGCGAGGAATTGTTCACGGCGCCGTCGCACCAGCCGAGGAACTCCGAAAAAGAGTTCGCCCAGCCGCGACGCGCCGCTGTTCTCAGGCACCCTTCCATGATCGGAGCCAGCAGGTTGCGATCGCGGGAAACCTCGGCGATCGCCTTGACCATGTCGCGCACCACCTGGGGATCGGAGGAGGCATCGATCAGGATGCCGTCCTCGCGATCGACGATCAGTTCGTCGACGGCGCCGACCGCGGTTGCGATCGGCACGCACCCGAGCTGTTGGGCTTCGGCGATCATCAGCGGGGCACCTTCCCAGCGCGAAGGCATGATCAGAACATCGGCCCAGCCGAGCGCCTTGATCAGGTCGCGGCTGGCAAAGACCGGTGGGCGCACGTCGACGCCCAGTTCCTTGAGCCGGTCCGTCCAGGAGAACGAGGCATCCGCCAGGATCTCGCCACCGATCGCCCGCGCGTCGAACGACACGTGCGCCGCACGCAGCTCTGCAATGGTCGCGGCCAGGCGGTCGATGCCCTTCTGCTGGTCAAGACGACCCATGTAGAGCAGCCGCAGCCGGTCGTCCTTGCGCTCGATCCGCCGCACCTGCAGCACGTCTGCAAGCACCTTGGGCGGCACGGAAAAACTTGCGCCGTTCGGAACGGCAAAGATCTTTTCGAGCGGCACGCCGAAGCTGTGCAGGTAGAACTTCAGTTGTTCCGAGCAGGTGAGGAAGGCGTCGTAGCAATGCTCGTGGGCGATGGCTGCAAAGGGCTGGCCGGCTGGGCGCTTGAACGGCGTGTTGTCGACGACGTGCAGATAGCACGCCGTGCGTGTCCCTTCCGAGCGCAGCCGCGCGATCAGCGGATGCATCGCCATCACGTGGTTGTTGATGACGAGATCGAAGCCCGAGAGCTGACCTTTAAGCGCACCCCAATCGACTTCATGATGGTCGGCAATGAAATCCTGGCCGAGGAACGAGCCGGAGCCGCCCCAGGCCGGGATGCCCTGATCCCAGAAGTGAACATAGTCGAAGCTCGAATCGAACTCGTCGATCACGTCCATCCGGCTGGTGCCGAGCACGAACAGATGCGTCTCGTAGCCCGCAGCCCTAAGTTCACGCGAGGCGGCGTAGATGACCTTCTCGGCGCCACCAAACGACGCGTTCGGCACGAGAAGTGCTGCAGTCTTCTTACCGGCTTCGCTGTGCCCGAGCGGCAGCACCGGCGAGCCGCCGATCTCTGTTCGCAAGGCCTTGTGCAGGTCGGAATAGGGCATGAGCCGCGCGGGGCGCCAGGTCCAGCGGCGGCCGGCCGTGCGGCGAAGCGGACTGGTGGCGATCGCGTTGACGCAGTTGATCATCACCTGTTGCGGCGTGATCAGCGTGCGGCGCGGCAGAGCGCGCGGGAACGGGAAGCGCACATTGAGAACCGCCGAGGTCGGCCACACCTGCTGCGTGCCGATAGAGGCAAACCAGTCGAGCGCATTGTTGCGGATGACGTCGCGCAAGAGCGCCGTCGAAATGAAGATGAGATCCGGTTGGCCAAGATGCTGGGCGCCGGCGTCGAGGAAGGTCGGCTCGATCTTGCGCTGCGTCGCGTCGTTGCCGAGATGCACGAAAACGACGTTGGCTTTCTCACTCAGGCGCTCCAGGTGGCAAAGCACGTTGGGCAGCATGCGCGAGCGCAAAAGCAGATCGATCGTCGCACCGCTGCCGGCCATCACGAAGGGCGGGAAGTGCACGTTGTCGGGCTCGCCGGTGCTTGCCCAGAAGGCCGGGATGATGTCGTCGAGGCGCAGCCGCTTCGGTTGCTTCGTCGGATCGGTGAAGAACGAGATCGCCGCGTCTTCGGTGCGCGCGAAGAGATAACGCGGGCACTCCTCATGCTCGAAATCGACGAGCATCGGCCGCTGGAACAGAGCCTTGTGGCGCTTTCTGAGGAAGCTCACGGATGTCGCGCGGTCGCGGTTGGCTTCCTTGAAACGGCTTTCGGCGCGCAGGCGGTATTCGAACGTCGTGTCGTGGCAGGGCGTTCCGACGAAACCATGCTCGACGCAGGAAAGCCAGAACTCCCAATCCTCAAAACCGTTCTGCCGGTCGTCGTTGAACCGAACGCCTTCCTGGAAGACCTCGATCGAAATCATCGAGCCGGTGTCGCAGATGTTGTCCGTGATGCAGTGGACGAGCCGCGAATACTGGTTGCCGTAATGCGCTCGCCAGCTCACCGAGAAGGTGTCAATGTTGGTATAGACCCAGCCGGCGCCGCTTTCGTGCAGGCGCCGATAGAGGGTCTCGATCGTTCCCGGCAGGACTCGGTTGTCGGCGTCAAGAAAATAGACGGCCTTCGCCTCGGACAGATTTTCGAGCACGTAGTTGATGGCGCGGTTGCGCGCGCCGCCGGGGCCGGCGTTACGCCCGAAGACCACATGGATATCGGGGTGGGCCGCGGTATAGAGCAACAGCTGATCGAAGGTTTCCTGCCGCGGGTCGCCGTCGACCGAAACGACGAGGGCAATACGGCAGCCCTCGAGATCCGATGCAAGCGCGGATTCGAGCGCTTCGAGCGCCAGCGCCGCGTGGCCATAGAGCGGCATGGCGATCGCGATGAGGTCCCTTGGATCGCTATTGCTGTGCATGAGACGCACCACCCGACTGCTTGACCATCCGGAAACCCGACACCTTGAGCCAGGAGAAATCGACCGAGTCGGTTACGGCGCGGCTGAGGATCATCAGATCCATGGGCTGGCGCACCGGCTCGTCGAGCTGGAAGTTGATGTTGATCGGCTGCTCATTGGTGACCTCGCGCCAGCCGCTGAAGAAGGCGGACGGCTTGACCACCCCCTTGCGAGCCAGTTCCGCCACTTCGGAGCGCGCGTTCGAGCCCGCTGGAGCGAGCAGGAAGCTGACGGCCGCCGGGGCGCCCTTGGGATGATCGACCACTGCGCTTGCGGAGAAGGATATGGTGCCGGGCTCGACAGCGCGACCGACGGCGCCGGCCGATACGCCATTTGCGAGCGGATGGCAGACGACGGCGTGTTCGTGTTCGAGAAAGCGTACCGTCTGGAATTCCGGGACGACCGGCGTCACCGATACGTCGACGATCTGGCTGAGCAGATCGACCGACAGACGATAGTCCTCGATGAAGTGGCCGTCGAGCAGCGCGGTCGGCGCGATCATGTTCGGCATACGCGTCGGCTTGACGCCGGGCAGGCCAGTATAGACGCGGAACGCTAGTGGACGCAGATCAAGGTCGGCGTGGCGGGTCTCGGACCGAGCCGTGTAGTGTTCACTGGCGATGGGATAGCCGAGCGAAAGCCCGATCGTTTCACTACCGGTCGTCGAAACGCGCAGCCGCAGGGTCTTCGCGCCACCCCCGCAGGTGCGCGGCAGGGCAAAGAAGTTCCAGCCTGGAACGAGCTGCGAGAATGGAACGGCCCACTCGGCAACCCCCTCGCCGCTCTCGACATAACTCAAGACGACGACCAGTTCGCCGCCATCCCGCGGGACCGAATTGAAGTGAAGCGCGATGCCGGCGACGCCATGGCTGGAGACCGGCAGGAGCTGTTCGACAAAGGCATTGGCAATCAGATGGCCGATGCCCTCGTCCTTGGGATCGACATAGGGGTCGTGCGCAAAGACTTCGGCGACCGGCTCCCAGTTGCGTGCCTGGAACGCATCTTCGAGTGCGCGATAGTTTTCAAGCAGCGTTTCGCGCTCGCGGCGAAGCAGCGCAAGCTCGGATGTGATCGCCGACGAAAACCGGGCAAGCCGCCCGACACCACCGTCGACCAGCGCCTGAATGAGCCCCGCACTTTCGCTGACGGCCTCGGCGCTCAAGCGCTTGATCGGGATATCCGGGACGGTGCCAAGCGCCCGCAGCGAGACGATGCCGTCGGCCAGATCCGCCTCGCCCTCCCTTGAAAAGGCGAGCCCGATCAATGGAAACACGTTTTCCAAGGTCGCATCAGGCCGATCGCCTGCCGGAAGAAAATGAACCAGGTGCTCGATGCCACTGCCCTGGACACTCGCCCTATCGTGATCCGAGGCCAACACCAGCTTTCTCTTCGCCTGCGAATACCTCACGCCAGAAGACACCAACCCTTGCACGCGCCACCCTCAATACAACCGAATTCTCTCTGTAGTTGAATCCGCCGATCCGAAATAAACCGGCGAATTCAACGACCTAGAGAAAGCATATCAAGGTTATTTGCACTGCACAATAAGTTATATTTGCGTTTTTCGTGAAATAATACTTCGGGTTTTGAAGTATTATGCAGATGAGACCCGTAATATTTGAGTGGATGCAGGATTTCCCATCGCCTTATCCAGCAATGCCATCTGTCGTGCAATGCAATCGCCCAGACGGAACCTTTGCTCGACGGTGCGGCGGGCGGCTGCACGCAACTCGGAATACTTCTCCGGTTGCTGCAAGGCGCCGGAGATCGCCTCCGCGAGCGCATCCGTATCGAAGAACGGCACGAGGAGGCCGTTCCGGCCGGAGCTCAACACCTCCTGCATCGGCGCCGTATCCGACCCGATGACGAGCGCGCCGCAGGCCATGGCCTCCAGGACCGACCAGGAAAGCACGAAAGGATAGGTCAGATAGATATGGGCGGCCGAAATCTGGAACAACTGCCTCAGGACGCCATGCGGCACCACGCCTGGAAACAGGAACCGGTCAGCCGGGATATCCAGGGACTGAAGCAGGTAGTCTTTCCAGGAACCGCCACCAGGTGGCGGCGCGCCGTAACTGACGCCGTCGCCGCCGACGAAAACGAAAAGCGCATCAGGATGGCGCTTCGCGACCTTTGCGGCCGCCTCCAACGCCTGCGGGAAGCCGCGATAGGGCTCGAGATCGCGGGCGACGAAAGTAACGATCGGCGGATCACCCGCCTTTAGCACCCGTCCGTCCGGAAGCTTCAATGATGCCGACGGATCGGGACGGAAGACGCGAGTGTCGACGCCCTCGTGGCAGACGCCGATACGGGCGCGATGCTCCGCCGGATAAAGGCTCCGTTGCCATTGGGTCGGGCTGAAGCCGCCATCGATCGCATCAAGCGTCAGGAGTTGCGCCATGTTGCGCAGCCGCAGCCGCTTGCGCGTATCCTGGTCGGGCTTGTCGTCGGGGGCAAAGCCGATATCGGCCCCTTCGGCTCGGTAGAAAAACTCGCAATAGCCGAGTGCCGGGACATTCGGCAGCACATCCTTGACGAAGGTCATGCCGCCCCAGCCGATGTGCCCGACGATAACGTCGGGCACCTGCCCCTGGCGGGCCATGGCATCGAAGGTTTCCGCGACCCGGTGACCGATCCGGACATGATGGTCAGGCACACCGAGGTGCCTTGCCATCTGCGAATTGGCCTGCGGGCCGGGTTCTGCTCTGTGGCGAATGACGCGCGTTGCCGGAATCCGCTGATCCACGGTTTCCGTCACGAGTGTCACTTCATTTCCCGTCTGCGCCAAATGAGACGCGAGAGCGGCGAACTGGCAGAAGCCGCGCCGGTGTACAAATGCTACGTGCATATTCCCTGCCTATAGCCGTTGAAAGGACAGCCTGTGCGCGGGCATCTCAGATGCCGTAGCGCGTTGCATTCCCCCAAACCAGCTCGAGCCGGTGCAGCGTTTGAAATGCGGTTTCGAGATTGCGCCGGTCCTGCTCGCCGTGGCTGAGGACACGTTCATAGGCGCCAGCCGCCTTGCGCAGGGCATCGCAGAGTTGCTTGCCCTTCTCCGAAAGCTTGATGCGGGCCGAGCGCCGGTCGCGCTGGGAGGCGGCCCTGTCGATGTACTCTCCGTCGCCCAACTGCTTCAGGTAGTAGGAAACGTTGGAGCCGACATAGTGGCCACGGTCCAAAAGCTCCGCCACCGACACTTCCGCATCGCCGATCGCCAGAAGGACCATCGCCTGGGCCGGGCCGATATCGTCGACACCGAGCTTCGTCAGCTCGGCACGCAACAGGCCGGTAAAGCGCCGGCTGGCCCGTTCCATCATCCGTGCCAACTCGAAGTATGTGACCACGGACGCTTCGCTCTCCTGGTCAATATTGTCATGTTCAGGGGCACTTCCAACTGCGTCATCCCCGGGGCGGATGGCAACAGCGCCGCCAAAATCTGCGAACGGATAGAGAATCCTTTGATTCATCCCTCTCTCCAACTGAGCATTACTACAATATTCAAAAATTACTTCAAATTTTGAAGCAATTTTTCGCCCCCTTTACTCCCCCCGAATACGACTATCTTGAGCATTCCACCATTATTGTGTCACACTTATCACGGCAACACTGTGATTTAAGTGATAACAAACAAAATAGCTTCCTCAAGACCCCAACGAACTTATCCAGAAAATCGCCACGCGTGACAGCAAACGAGGCAATATGATTAGCAAGAACCAAATTGGGCCAAAGAAGGCGCAAAATGGAGCAAACGATCCGCGGCTGCTTATTTTGAAGGCACGCCGCGTGTTCGTTTTGGCACTTATTTATGCAGCCCTGCTGAGTGCTTGCATCGGCATATTGCAGCTCTCGACACCACTCTACATGATGCAAGTTCATGACCGCGTTTTGAACAGCCAGAGCATGGACACGCTGACCATGCTGACGATTCTCGTCATCGGCGCGCTCGTGATCTACGGCGTGCTCGAATACATCAGGGCTTTGACGTTTCAGGCGATGGGTAGTGCGGTCGTGCGCTGGCTGAACCTGCCGGTGCTGACCGCCGCCGTTCAGGCGGCCGCCGATCAAGGGCTGACCCGGGCGACCCAGTCGCTGCGGGACCTTGCGGAATTGCGCAGCTTCCTCACGACGTCTGCCGTCAGCGCTCCGCTCGATGCCGCCTGGTCGCCGATCTTTCTCGGGGTGCTCTTTGCGCTGCACCCGATGTTCGGCCTTCTTGGCGCCATTTCCATTGCCCTGCTTGTATGCTGTGGATTGCTGACTGATTTGCTGACTCGCCGGCTGATGAAAGAGGCCAATCAAGCCAATATCGAGGCCGTTTCGAAAATTGGTTCAAGCTTGCGCCATGCCGAGGCGATCGAAGCGATGGGCATGCTGCCAGCACTCGCCCTTCGCTGGCGCACCGCACAGCTGCACGCGCTCGACGCTTTGGAAATAAGCGGAAGCCGCAGCAAGGCGATGGCTTCGATCACCCGTTCGCTGCGTTTCATGATCCAGGCGGCCGCACTGGCAACAGGCTCTATCCTCGTGATGAAACAGGAGATTTCCCCCGGCGCGATGATGGCGACGACCATCCTCGTCGGACGCCTGCTCGCCCCGTTTGATTCGATGATCGAGAACTGGCGTCAGTGGGTGCTCGCCATCGCAAGCTGGCGCCGAATAGAGACTGCGCTGAACCAGGATCTGGCCGTACGCCAGACCATGCCGCAGCCGCGCACGCAGGGCGATCTTGTTGTGGATAAGCTCGTTTACGCGGCGCCCGGCCTCGATGTGCCGATCATCAAGGGCGTTTCCTTCTCGCTCTCGCCCGGCGAAGTTCTCGGCATCGTCGGCCCCTCGGCGGCGGGCAAATCGACACTGGCCCGGCTCCTCGTCGGAATTCAGAAGCCGACCACCGGCGGCGTCTTCCTCGACGGCAACAATGTCTATCTGTGGGAACGCGCTTCCTTTGGCCAGATGACCGGCTACCTGCCGCAGTCCGTTTCGCTGCTCGAAGGAACAATCCGCGACAACATCTCGCGCATGGAGGAAGGCGAACCCCAAAAAGTGCTCGAAGCGGCTCGGCTTGCTGACGTGCACGACATGATCGGCCGCCTGCCGCTCGGCTACGACACCCCGGTCGGCGATGGACACCTGACGCTTTCGGGCGGCCAGCGCCAGCGCATCGCTCTTGCCCGCTGCCTTTACGACCATCCTCGCCTGATCGTTCTCGACGAGCCGAACGCCAATCTCGACGCGATCGGCGAGCGCGCATTGATCCGCGCGATCGAGCGGGCGCGCAACGACGGTGCGATCGTCATCATGATCGCCCACCGGCCGACGATCATGCAGGCCGCCGACAAGCTGCTCGTTCTTGAAAACGGGCGCATCACCCAGTTTGGCCCGCGCACCGACGTGGTCGCATCCATGACACCCGGCGAGCCGAGACGGGAAGGCGTATCCGCATGACGAACAAACAGAACCTGCCGGCCTCTCGCGAGGCGCGAACACTCGTGGCCAAGGACGACCGCGCGAACCTGTCCGCGATCCCCGACCGGCCCCACCCGCTGCACGGGCTGGATGCGGACGCCGAAGGAAGCGCCACCGCGCCGCTGCGCGGCGTGGTCCTTGCGGGCCTGACGACGATCCTCGTCGCCTTCGGCGGCTTCTTCGGCTGGGCGTTTTCGACGGAACTCAGCAGCGCGTCGGTCGCAAGCGGCACGATCGTGGTCGATTCGAAGCGCAAGACCGTCAGCCACTTCGAAGGCGGCATCCTCGACCGCCTCCTCGTCCAGGAAGGCGATCGCGTCACGCTCGGCCAGCCGCTGGTCAAGCTTGCCGACACCCGCGCCCGATCCGACCTTGAGGCACTGCAAAGCCGGCGCCTTGGTCTGATCGCAAAGCTTGCCCGCCTCAGGGCGGAGCAGACGGAGGCCGCGCAGATAGACTTCCCCGACGAGCTGATGGGCACCGCGGAAACCGCTGCCGACGACGCGGTGAAGGCGGAGACAAACTTCTTCGACCGCCGGCGCGAAGCAAAGGCCGGCCGGCTAGAGGTTCAGGGCAAGACCATCGAAGAGTACTCGGAAAGGGCCAAATCGCTTGCCGAGCAGATCAGAGCGACCGACCGCCAGATCGAACTGATCACCGAGCAGCGCACCGCGATCGCGACGCTGGTTGCAAAGGAATTTGCCCAGCGCTCCAAGCTGATCGAGATCGATGCCAAGCTCAGCGAACTTGCCGCTTCGCGCGGTGAGCTTGCCGGCAACAAGGCCCAGGCCGAAAAGGCGGAAGCCGGAGCGGAACTCGGGCTGACCGGTATCGAGAACGAATTCCAGTCGGAGATCGCCGGCGAAATCACGACGGCCCGCCTCGAACTTGCAGATGTGGGACAGCGGCTCGTCTCGGCCAAGGACGTCTTGAGCCGCCTCGAAATCCGCTCGCCGCAGACCGGCATCGTCACCAACATTCAGTTGCGCACACCCGGCAGCGCGGTCTCTGCCGGCCAGCCCTTGCTCGACATCGTCCCCGAGGACGAGCCGCTTCTCGTCGAGATGCATGTCGGCACCCGAGACATCGATAGCATCGGCATCGGCTCAAAGACGCAGATCCGGCTGACCGCCTACAATCAGCGCTCGCACTTGCCGCTCGACGGCGAAATCAGCTACGTCGCCGCCGACCAATCGGTCGATGACAAGTCGAACGTCTCCTACTACGTGGCGCGCGCCCGCATTGCGCCGGCGTCGCTCACCGCCAACCCGGACATCCGCCTCTATCCCGGCATGCCTGCGGAAGTGCTGATCGTGCACAAGCCGCGCTCGGCGATCGATTACATGGTCTCGCCGATTGCAGAGAGCCTCAATCGAGCCTTCCGCGAAGACTGATCCATGGAGCTCCAACACCACCTGCGCCGGCGAAATTCAATTTCGCCGGCAATTTGTTTCTAATTTTGAATTTATTTCTAAGTAATAACAAAACTATCGCCCCTTAGATCTCAGGGATAATCATCAAACTGATACAGGATATACATCGTAGGTAGCAGATAATAATACAGTACAGCTGTTTTTATTTCTTTTTTGCTGTTGCCATATGTTTTTTTGCAGTGCAATGTCGCCGCGCTCGCCACCGGTTTGAGACCGGGGATGAGCGCAAGCAACAACCAAGATGACGTAAGCAACAACTAAGAGGAGTAGCATATGGCCACGTTGGAAGGCGGCGCGTATGATGACGCCCTTTTTGGCTCACGCTTCGACGACTTCATCCATGCCCGTGCTGGCGATGACTTCGTGAACGGAGGCAATGGCGACGACACCATTTTCGGCGACGAAGGTGATGACATGCTGTTCGGCGGTAACGGCAGCGATACCCTGTTCGGCGGCTGGGGCGACGATGTTCTCCATGGCGACAACGGGAACGATGTCCTGTTCGGCGGCCAGGGCAACGACCTGCTCTACGGCGACAACGGCAACGACATTCTCATTGGCGGCGACGGTAGCGACCTGCTGATGGGCGGCCGCGGCAGCGACATTCTGTTCGGTGGTGCCGGCAACGACATCATCAACGGCGGCCACGGCGACGACGTCATGACCGGCGGTGAAGGCAGCGACGTGTTCGTGTTCGACGGCGGTGGCGGCAACGACGTCATCCTCGACTTCACGCCCGGCGAAGACCTTCTGCAGATTTCGAAGGACATCAACGGCCTCGACATTTCGTCGCCTGAAGATCTGGCATCGCGCGTCACCCAGGTTGGTGGCAACGTGGTCATCGACTTCGGCCATGGCGATACGCTGACGCTCGTCAATGCGGACGCCGACGACATCCAGGCGAACCCGAACCACTACTTCACGATCCATTGAGATTGACTGGCGCGCCCCACTTCCTCCCGTGGGGCGCCCTCCCTTCTGTCCTTCAGGAGTAGCGCGTGACGGCAGACGACCGTATCAGAAGCTTCGGCCTCGACTTCACAAGCGCCGCAGCTTTCAGGCTCGGCTTCGACGTTGCTGTGCTGATCTTGGACGCACCTTCCGAACTCCCGGCAAAGACCAAATACGCCCTTTCTGCGTCGCGCTCCCTCGTACCTCTCGTCAGCATGGCGCTTCCGCGCGCCCAGGGGGGCCAACGGATCTTCTGGGCGATGCGCCCCGGAAACGACCGCGAACTCGGCGAAATCGCGGCGGACGGCGAGATCTTGCAGACGGTGGTTCTGGAACCGACCGCCAAACTCCCTTTCCTCGATCTGGCGGCCCAGCTTTCCGATCTTCAGCCCGAAGGTCGTCTCAAGTTTCTCAACAATCTGCTGACGGTCTGGCGAAGCGCGTTTCGCCTGTCTCGTGACGAATTCTTTATTGGCCTCGTCGATGACGTGATCCACGCCCTGAACCTTGGGCAGCGCCCCGCAACCATCGCCTGTCGGCTCGCGCATGGACGCTATCTGGCAGAGACGGCCGTCAATGCCGAGCTCGGCGAGATCAACGCCATCTATGCGCTCGGCGCCGAGGCAATTTTGCCGCTGCCGCAGCAATTCGCCATAACCGGCCGAACCGAGCGCGGCCAGCGCCGCTGCCATTTCGTTCTTGAATCGCCGCGCGCGCCCCAGGCGCTCTCACTCATCATCATGGGAAAGCGCGGTATCGCCGTGCGTGAGCTTTCGCCGCGCGGTTCCCGATATCCCAACCTCCAGCAATGGTGGCCTGAGCACGGCGCAGCGCCGGGCTTGCGCGAGTTCGTCGTGCGGTCCTTGAGCGAGGTTCCGGAAAGCGGGACGGCGCTTGCGATCGACCTGCAGCTTCGCTCCGCCCTGCCGGCAAGGCAGGCCGGCAAGTCCGCACTCCACCCAGGTGCTGAGATTGACCTCGCCCTTGCCATGTCGGAAGGCCTGCTCATCGGCGGATGGACGCGGGACGCGAACGGCGTCCTTGCCGGCATCGACTATCTCCAGGAAGACGGCACGGCCTTGCCGCTCGATGGCAACTGGTATGAATTTCCGGGCTGGGCCCGCGGCGCCGAAGAAGGCTCCAAGACCGACGTGACCGGTTTTGTCAGCTGGCTGCCGATGCGCGATCCGCTTGGTCCCCTTCTTCAGCCGCGCTTCCAGTTGCGGCTGGCGTCCGGCGCAGTCAAGCCGCTGGTGCCAAAACCGCAACCCTTCGATCCTGCAACGCAACGCAACCGCATCCTGCGTGCCGTTCCGCCCCAACACGCCAACGATCAGGCATTCCGCACGATCCTTGCGCCGGCGCTGAGAGACGTAGAGCAGCGACTGGGCAAGACGATCAGGGTCGACCAGACCAAGGACTTCGGCCCGATGATGGCCACGCCTCTCATCTCTATCGTCGTTCCCCTCTACCGCGTGCTCGACTTCCTGCGCTTCCAGCTGTCGGGACTTGCGACCGATCCTTTTGTCGCGGCCAACGCCGAGATCATCTACGTGCTCGATTCCCCGGAGATCCACGACGAGACGGAACACCTGCTCGGTGGCTTCCATCTGCTTCACGGGCTTTCGATGAAGCTCGTGGTGATGAACCGCAACGGCGGCTATGCCCGCGCCTGCAATGCCGGTGCACGCTTTGCCCGCGGTTCTGTCATCGTCATGCTCAACTCGGACGTCGTTCCCTGCGGGGCCGGCTGGCTGGAAAAGCTTGCGCTTCCGGTGCTGAAGGAAAAATCGATCGGCGCCATCGGCCCGAAACTGCTGTTCGAGGACGGCTCGCTGCAGCATGCGGGCCTCTATTTTGCCCGTAACAAGCAGGACATCTGGCTCAATCACCATTTCTACAAGGGCATGCCGGGCGCCTATGCGCCGGCGCAGGAAATGCGGAGCGTGCCCGGCGTCACCGGCGCCTGCCAGGTGATGCGCAAGGAGGTGTGGGACCTCGTTGGCGGCTATGCCGAGGACTTCGTCATTGGCGACTACGAGGACAGCGATCTCTGCCTCAAGATCCGCCAAGCCGGCTTCGACATCGTCTATGAGCCGGCAGCCTGTCTCTATCATCTGGAGCGGCGCTCGATCAGCCGCAGCCAGGATTACACGCGCGGCGTCGCCAGCCAGTACAATGCATGGCTGCATACCGAGCGCTGGAACCAAGACATTACCACCCTGATGCCATCCTACCTCGGCGCCGAAGAGGCGGCAGCGCCGAGCACCCGTAAGCCTGCCGCCAGGAGCGCCGCATGAACCAGCCCGCACTTCGCCACGCAGACAACCTGCAGCCGGCCTGGCAACAGAACGAAGACCGTATCGAAGGCATGCTTCAGACGGTTCTCACCAATCGTTTCCTGCCGCAGCCTGACCAAAACAGCGTCTTCGTCGGAGATGGCAGCTACCGGGCTGTCGGCGCGGAGTTTCTCGGCCACTTCATCCGCTTGGGCGGATTACAGCCGAAAAGCAGCGTGCTCGACATCGGCAGCGGCATCGGCCGCATGGCAGTTCCGCTGACGCAATATCTCGATAGCGATCACGGGCGCTATGTCGGTATCGACCCGGTGGAAGGCGGCGTCACCTGGTGCCGTCAATCCGTCACGCCGGTCTATCCGAATTTCACCTTCCAGCATGTCGACATCGCCCACGAACTCTACAACCCGTCAGGCAGGATCAACGGCAAGGCGCTGAAGCTGCCTTACCCGGATCGCCAGTTCGACTTCGCCATCATGACGTCGATCGTCACCCATCTGCCGCCGGACGAAGTGCTCGTCTATTTCAGCGAGATCAACCGGATGCTGAAGCCCGGCGGACGGCTCTTCGTTACCGCCTTCGTGGTCGATAGCATCGCCGCGAAGGATGAACACGGCCGGCGGGATCCCCGTCTTGCCTTCGTTCGTAGCGGCGACGGCCCCTGCTGGTTCGTGCCCGGTCTTCCGCCGCTTGCCGCCGTCGGTTTCGACGACGGCTTTCTCGACCGGGCGCTGGAGCGGGCAGGCTTCACGACGGTCCTGAAATCGCTCGGTCACTGGCGGGGCCAAAGTGCCGGTCACTACCAGGATGTCTTCGTCGCCGAACGTCGGAGTGTGAGCGGATGAAGAAGCGCATTCTGGTCGCCGCGCACAACCATCCGGCGCTTCACCCTGGCGGCACGGAGATTTTCGCGCACGACCTCTTCCGCGCCTATCAGCGGGCCGGTCACGAGGCGCTCTTCCTCGGCGCCACCAACCAGACCCACCGCCAGGTGCGGCCCGGCACGAGCTTTCAGGCGATCGGCCCCGAAGGCGACGAGGTGCTTTTGTGGTCCGGCCATTTCGATCGCTTTTTCATGAGCCAGATCGACCTCTATGGCGTCGTGCCCGACCTTACCGAGCTTTTGCGCGATTTCCGGCCGGATGTGGTTCACATCCACCATCTGCTGCTGCTTGGCGCCGAGTTTCCGCACATCGTCCGCCGCACCCTGCCCGACTGCCGGATCGTGATGACGTTGCACGACTACTATCCGCTTTGCCATCACGACGGCCTGATGGTGCGCACCAGCGGCAAGGAGCTTTGTCACAAGTCGAGCCCCGACCGTTGCCATAGCTGTTTCAAGGACATTCCGCTCGATCGTTTCGTGTTGCGCGAGCAGCATCTGAAAGCGTTGCTTAGAACCGTCGATCGCTTCATCTCGCCGAGCCAGTTTCTGAGGCAACGTTTCATCGACTGGGGTCTTAACGGCGACCAAATCGACGTGATTGCCAACGGCCTGCCGCCACGAGACCCGCCGCGCAAGGGCCAGCCGGAGAACGATCGGCCGGTCTTCGGCTATTTCGGCAATCTCAATCCCTGGAAAGGCACGTCCGTGCTTCTCGAGGCTGCGCGGCAGCTGATCGACGAGGGCCTGCGTTTTGAGCTGCGGGTGCACGGGGGCGCCCCCTTCCAGGCCGACAGTTTCAAGGACGAGATCGCCCGGCTCTTCAAGAAGACGGCGCCTTCCGTCCAGCAGCGCGGCGCCTACAGGCGCGAGGACATCGGCGGCCTCATTGCTGCGGTCGACTGCACCATTGTGCCTTCGATCTGGTGGGAGAACGCACCGCTCGTCATCGGCGAGGCCCAGTCCCAGCGTAAACCGGTGATCGCCAGCAATATCGGCGGGATGGCCGAAATGGTGCAGGACGGCGTCAACGGCATCACCGTTTCGCCAAACGATCCGCGTGCGCTGGCTGCCGCCATGCGCCGCATGGCGGAAAGCCCTGACCTTCGGCGCCGCCTTTCGGCCAATGCCCGCAAGCCCAACGATATCGATACCACTGCCCGGCGCTATCTCACGCTCATCGACGCGATCGAGCCCCGAGAACCCGCCGCCGCCTAGAGGGAAGACCATGTCTGTAGCAGCCGACAAACCGGACGTCGCACCGGAGCAAAACAATGCAAAGCCGCTGAAGGGCCGCGTGGACGCGATCGACCAGGGCCGCGTCTTCGGCTGGGCCTTCGACCCGGAAACCCCGGAGAAGCGGCTTGCCATTCGCGTGCTTCTCGACGGCAAGGTGATCGCCGAGGCGCTCGCCGACCGCAACCGGCCCGATCTCAAGCGCAACGGGATCGGCGACGGCAACCACGCGTTTGAAATCGCGTTGCCTGAGATGGCGAGCGCGCGCAGCGGTGAACTCGTCGTGCTTGCGGCGACCGGCAAAGGGGGCGAACTGCCGCTTCGTGTTCCCAAGCCCGACGAACAGGCGGCCGAAGCGCTGATTGCAGCGCCACTTGCAAAAGTGCTCGACAAGCTCGACGTGCTGATGGCAGCGCAACGGCAATTGCAGGTCTCGCAGCGTTCCGCCCTGCGGTCGAAAGTTGACGACGGCGATGAAGTCGAAAGCCCCGGACTTGCAGCAATCAGCGACGATGTCGCGAACCTCCGCGGAGAAATCACCCAGCGACTGACCGATCTCGACGTTCATCTGATGCGGCTCGACGGTGTAATCGCGGGTATGGAAAAGAGCCTCAACGCACTGAAGCAGCGCTCGAACGGCGATTTGAAGCCGGCGTTTCTGCTTCTCTTTGTCCTTGCAGGCTTTGCGGCAGGCGCGATCCTTTCCGTCTTCCTTCGGACCTGAGGCCCATCTCATGCCCAGTACGGAACTCAGCCTTTCCGCAAGCCCTGCACCGCTTGGCCGTATTGCGCGCAGTGGACGCATTATCGCCTGCCCGATCGACGAAACAATGCTTCTCGTTATCAGTACCGGTGGCCCGTTGGCCGATCAGTTGCCGGTCGAGATCAATGAAGATGCGTCAAGCCAGGTCATGGCGTCGGTCGTCGGCTGGCGGCTGGCGGCACCCCAGTCTTCCGCCACGCATGGCTTTGCCGCGCTGCTTCCGGTCGAAGGCTCGGAGCAGCTGCCGACTACGCTCCGCTTCGGCAAGGCGGGTAACGGTAAGCGCTATATGGTTGCGCCACGCACCGTTTCAATCGGTGAAGTCACGGCGATGCTGAAGGATTTCGCCGGTCCGCAGCTGGTACACGTGCTCGGCCGCCTGGTCGACGTGCTGATCAAGCCGCCGGATGCCGATCAACGGCTCGCGGCCATTACGACCCTGCTTAAAACGGGAGCGGCGAGCGACGGATATATCGAACTGCTCGGCGAGGGGCATGATGGAACCATCGCCCTGAAAGGATGGGCGCACGACCTGCCCGCCGGCGTCTGCCGGGCGATCGTCAAGAGCGAGGATACCTTCCTTGCCGATTGCAACGTCGCCATTTTCCAGCGCAACGACGCGCCTGACGGTTCGGCCGGCTTTGTCGGCCTCCTGTCCGCAAACGATCTGCCCCGAGCGCGCGACATCAAGGGCATATTCTATCGCGGCCGCGGCGCCTGGCGTTATGTCGGGCTCCACGAACGCCGGGTGGTGACAGGTCCACTCGAGACACCCGGCCATATCCGCGCGATGCTGCTCCAGAGCCAGAGCTCGCCGCAAGTCATGCTTCGCCTACGCGATGCCGCCAGCGGATACGATGGCACCGAGACGATCTCAAGCCTTCCGGTCCCTGTCCGCCTTGGCGTGGATGCACTCTACCAGGGTGAGGATGGGGCCTTCCTAATTTCGGGCTGGCTTTTAGACCCTGATGGGCACGTTGAAAGCGTGCGACTTTGCCGACAGGGCGGCGGAGCGCGGCTGGACGCAGCCTGGACCCGTACCGAACGATCCGACGTCGAAGAGGCCTTCGTCGATCGGCCGGAATTCAAAAGCGCGATTTCCGGCCATCGCCGGTCTCATGGATTTATCAGTCGGATCGAGGCGCTTGGTGGCGAAGCGGAGGGACCAGTTCACCTCGAACTCACCCTCAGGGACGCCCGCCGCGCCTACATGCCACTTTTCCCCGTGCGGCTGCCCGCACGCGCCGCCGCCTTGCGGCTGCTTGGCTCGATCGATCCGACAAGCTGGGCCCTGCCCGATATTATCGACCGGCAGATCGTCCCTTTCCTGACGGCGGCGCGCAACACCGCACCGAGCGTCGAGACAGTCGTCGACATGGGACCGTTCGATCAGGCCGAGGGTACCGCCATCCTTCTTGTCGCCGAAGAAACCGAGACGGATTTCGCACCGCTTTTGGGGCTGCTTGCGCTTGATCCGCAAACGCGCCAGGCCCCGATCGCGCTCGTGCTCCAGGCCGAGCGGTTCCGACGGCACGCGGTCCATATCCGTCAGCTCTCGGAATTCTATCGCCTACCGCTGCGGCTCATATCCGTCGAAGGCGCCGGCGATGCATGCGACCTGGCGCAAGCGGCTGCCGAAAGGGTAAACAGCGACGCGGTCGTTCTGCTTTCCTCGTCGCTGACGCCAGCCATTACCGGGTGGTATCAGGCACTCGTTTCCGCTTACGAGGCAAAGACGGGAAGCATCATTTCGCCGACCCTAGCCTATGAGGATCACTCGATCCGCTGGGCCGGCAGCACGTCGCTCGATCGCCCCGACCATCTTCAATCGAGCCGCTACGCCGGTTATCCGGTCGGTGCCGTCAATCGCCTGAAGCTGACCCGGGTCGCAACTGCATCGCTCGATTGCTGCATCCTGCCGCGCGAGGCGCTGATGGAGGATGCAGGCCCGTCGCCGACCTATCTCGGCGCAGCACTGAAGGGGCTCGATCTTGCCCTTCGCCTGAGCGGCAAGGGCTACGAGGCCTATTGGCTTCCGTCCCTGCAGATGGTCGGATCGGACGAGGTGCCCGGAGCGGGCTCCGCCGCCACCGCCCGGTTCGTGGAGCGTGTCGACCGGACGCTCTTCCGCGCCCGCTGGATGCCCGCCTCCGAAACCGCCCAAACATTCTTCGAGGAGACTGACGCATGAGCGAAAAACTCCGCGTACTTGTGGTTTCCCATGGCCACCCGACCCATTCGCTCGGAGGTGCGGAAATTGCTTCGCATGGTCTTCACAAGGCACTGAACGGCCTGTCGGGTGTGGAATCGATCTACCTCGCCCGTGTCGGCAATCCGGTTCCGCGCCATGGTGCCTCCGCACTGATGAGCCTGCGTCTCGCCATGGACGAAGTGCTCTACCACGCCGAAGACTTCGACCATTTCTTCCTCTCCAACGGCGATACGGACGCGATCCGCCGCGACCTTTTGCGCTTCGTCGGCGACATCAAGCCGGATGTCATTCACTTCCATCATATTCTCGGCTTCGGCCTGGAAGCGCTCTATGCCGTCCGTGATGCCCTGCCCAAGGCACGCATCGTCGTGACGTTCCATGAGTATCTGCCGATCTGCCACAATCACGGGCAAATGGTGAAACGCCCCTCGGGCCAGCTTTGCAACGGCGCCTCACCGATCAGTTGCCACACGTGCTTCCCCGAAATCCCGGTGTCGCGCTTCGTTCGCCGCGAACAGTTCGTGCGCGGCATGCTCAATCTCGCCGATGCCTTCATCGCGCCGAGCGCCTTTCTCGCCAACCGCTATGTCGAATGGGGGCTCGAAGCCGCAAAGATCTTCGTGATCGAGAACGGCATCGTCATGGGCGACAAGGCTCCGGCCCGCGAATTGCCGTCGCCAACGGCCCGGCGCAACCGTTTTGCCTATTTCGGACAGATGACGCCGTTCAAGGGCGTTCACGTGCTGATCGACGCGGTATCGCGCGTGCCCGATGACATCTGGGGCGATGAATCCTCGCTGATGATCTTCGGCGGCAACCTCGAGCGCCAACCGAAAGACTATCAGGAGAAGGTGGCGAAACTCATTGAGGACGCCGGTCGTCGTGTCCGCTTCTACGGCGCCTACCAGAACCAGGACATGCCAAGGCTGATGCGCTCGGTCGACTGGGTGGTGATGCCGTCGGTCTGGTGGGAAAATTCCCCTGTCGTTATCCAGGAAGCGCTGCATCATGGCCGGCCGATCCTCTGCTCCGACATCGGCGGCATGGCCGAAAAGGTTCGCGACCGCCTGGACGGCTATCACTTCCGCACCGGCAGCGCCCAGGATCTGGCCGACCGCCTGATCGACGTCCTCGGCGCGCCGCGGGCATGGGACAATCTGCGGGCAACGCTTAGGCGACCGACGAGCCATGTCGATTGCGCGCGCGAACATGTGGCGCTCTATCGCAAGATGCTCAAGGGCGAACAACCGGCCCTGCCGAGCGCGGCAGTGGCCTGAGATAGACCCGAAGCCCACACTGCTCAGCCAGATCGCGAAGCACGACCAAGAGCGCCCTGGGAGTCGGTTACGTTCGAAGGCGCGACGCCGACCCTTTGGCGTCGCCCCACCAATGATGAAAATGATGCACCGGCCCCCGCCCCTGTCCGATGGTCAGACGATCGGCCGCCACCAACGCGGCATGCAAGTAGGCCTTGGCTGCCACAACCGCATCGTCAATCGGCATACCCTTGGCAAGCCCCGAGGCGATTGCGGCCGATAGGGTGCACCCGGTGCCATGATCATTGCTGGTTTCGATCCGCGGCCGTGACAGGTTAAGGACACCCTCCCCGCTATAGAAAATATCGATCGCGTCCTTGCCCTTGGCATGGCCGCCCTTCATCAGCACTGAACGCGCACCGAGCTTCAGGAGCATCTCCGCCTGACGCGCGACCTCGCTTTCGGTTTCGGCAATTGCGCGTCCGGTCAACAGCGCCGCCTCGGGGAGGTTCGGCGTCAGCACAAGCGCCAGCGGCAACAACTCCTCCTTGAGCGTCGCGATCGCGTCCGGCTGCATCAGATGATCGCCGGAGGTTGCCACCATCACCGGGTCGATGACAGCCAGCTGGCCATAGCGTTTAAGACCGGCGGCAATCACCCCGATCGTCTCGCGCCGCGACACCATTCCGATTTTTACCGCACCGACGGCAAGATCGGAAAACACCGCGTCGATCTGAGCCGCAACGACGGTCGGGGAGATATCTGCAACCGCAGAAACCCCACGGGTATTCTGCGCCGTGACCGCCGTGATCACGCTGGCGCCATAAACGCCCAGCGCCGAGAACGTCTTCAGATCCGCCTGAATGCCCGCCCCGCCACCGGAATCCGAACCTGCGATGGTAACGGCGATCGCAGTCATCGGACCACCCGAATGAGGTTTGAGCCTTCTATAACTGATTCAAAAACAGACACGAGCAAAGCGACCTCCCGGAAATGGACGGAGATCCGATCGGTAAGCGCAAAGACGGCTGGTGAGCAGAAGGGCCCTTGCCGTTCCTACGCCGGTATGATCCGGATCAGGTTCAAGGGTCTGGCTCACCGCCATCTCAGCACCGTGACAGTGCGCCCCTCGGCAGGAAGAATGCTAGGGGCGGATGATTGGGGATGTCAATGGCCGGAAAGCTCGAATGCGTGGTTCGATGCAATTCGCGAGAAATCCACGCTTTCACAATGACAAAAAGGCCCCTATTGCCGTGAGAGCGCAAGGAGCCTTCTGTCTGAGCGTTCGACTTCACAGACGCGCCCACATTACTTTTTTCATCCGACAACGCAAGCGGCAAGCACACGCCTGCATCTCAGGAATCAGAGAATTCCGGGGTTCATGATGGCCGGATACCCCGTGCGCTGCACGGAAGTGCGACTCGGTCCTCGTCGTCGATCGTTTGGGGGTGTGGCATTGCCCGCGAAAGGATGGAGGATTGGCGAAGAAACTAAAATGAGGTTCGGCCATATGGTGCGATCGGCAACAAGGTGCCGATCTCGCTGGTGAATTCGGGTGGCGCAACCAGCCCGCGGCCCTGAGAGAAGCTGGAAAACTCTAGCCTCCGCTGGTCCAGCAACCTGGGGCAGTTCATGAAAACCCAAGACTTTCCGAAACACCGTAGGAAACTTGAGGCTCAGGTCAATGGCGACATCATCACGTTGTTTACGTTCCGGCGCCCGGGATGTCGCCTTGAAAAATGGTACCGAAAACCTGTTTCTAGGGGCGGATATCACGCTGGCGAACAACATCTCGCGGATCACCCTACAGAACGTAGCCGGTACCCAATGGCAGTGGCTATCCAGTCTCGCGAACTAAGCGGGCTTCTGGAACTTCACGAAGAAGACGTAAGAGGTCTCGGGGGTGTCGTTGATAGTCCCGGCGGCCATTTCGTCTGGAAGGAGATAGCCGACCTCAAGCGAGCGGCGAGCGTCCATCAAGCCCTTGGTCTCGATGACGTCGAGGCCGCAATCCCTGTGACGATCGAGCAATTCCTCGAAACGATACTCGTGAGCATGCTCGGCGTGGATAAACCCAGTGTCCCCCACGCCGAGGCGGGTAACTGTGCGGTTCGGCGTATCGAGTGCGAAGATGCCACCTGGCTTCAGGATGCGCTGGACACTCTTGAAGACGTTATCGCCGGCTTCGAGCGGGATGTGCTCGATTGTCTCGCCAGACCAGACGAAATCGAAACTCTCGTCCTCATACCGCTCAAGGTCGGCCATCGAATGATAGGCATACCGTACCGTTGTTCCGTGGTGCTCCGAGACGGTCGCCTTTTCCATCGCGGCCTTGAAGCGGATATCCGGTGGCAGATCGATGATCGTAATGTCTTCGGCTCCGCGGTACCCCATCGAGAGGAGGGCGCCTTGCTCGTCGCCTGAGGCGCCGCCGAGATCGAGAACCTTGGGGACCACCGGGAGGTGGTCTTTGATCATTCTCAAGCGCTCCTGGTGAAGCGGCTTGGGGAGGATGGAAAAAGACAGGCGGTTGTTGATGTCGGCGACAGCACGCATCCCATCTTTCCGGACGAGGCGGTGCAGGTAGTTTCGCTGGAACTCAGGAGAATTGACCAGGTTCGTCATAAGCCGCTCTTTCGGCTCCTGTTGCGCCCTCTGCGCCCATTTCTCGGCGATGCCCTTTTCAGCAGGACGGCCAAGAATTGACCGGTAGGCGAGGTCGGCAAGTTCTTCAATCGTGGTGTCGGTGGACACCGGAACCGCCTCTGACGCGTTTTGCTCTACTATACCAGACATGCTTGCACCTCCGTTTGATTGCGCGATTGTGTTGCACAAGCGGCGTCGCAAGCCAACCATACAATGCTGGCTGAGGCCAGCAGAGTTGTTCTTATGCGTGCAACGAATTGCAGTTCATCACGAATAGAGAAAAACCCGCTCTCACCATGCTGTCATCTGGCTCGTCTTTCACAGAGGCTGCCTGGGCATGTCCGACGTCGAATTCTCATCGCGATCGGTGTCGTAGGGTTATTGGAATTATGGCGCCTGACTCACAAAACCGCAGCCTGAGGCGCGTTACAAGCTTGAGTAACAAACGCGACCGCCTTACAAGCGGACGTCTGTGATTTCGACGCCAAGACGAAAGGCTCCAGATCATCCTCGTGAGGTTCTGGAGCTTTCTTCAGCTCGGGTGACGGCAGCGTGCCGAAACCGCGCTCCGACTACTGTTGCGTCACTTCGGATGTCTCTGGCAACTTTGCTGTCCATTCCGCAGTATTCCGTGGCGATTTCCAGACAGCGCTGCCGCTCCAAGGCCGTCGCCTCAGCCACCATAATAGTCGGGTCGCGCTGTCCGCGCGCAAGGTGACAGGCTGAAAGGCTCCATGCTTCTTTGGCAATTTTGTCGGGAATCAAAATTAGTCTCGATTGATCGTCAACTGCGAGTAAGCGGTCTCGCTTTCCTGAAGCGTGTGAGCACATTACGCCGCGCAGTTGAATTACATCCAATCGTCAAATTCTACAGCCTGCCCCTGCGAGACAAACTGGACGAGTGCTGACAGTAGTGCCTCCGCACTGGGACGGTCTAACGAAACTTCGATCGTCGCGCCCGCCGATGAGACTAACTCGAAGCTCCCCAGAAGCGGATCCCTCGATATCAGGCTGATTTCGCTACCCTGAAATTGGGCGCTGATTGTTGACTCGCCAAGCTCCATGAATGCCCCCTGTAATGCTTCGGTTCTAAAAATCTACGCCGAGGCGTTCGCTCACATATATAAGACGACAATAATATATATAGTTTCCACCAATCGCGGAAGCCGGGCCACTGAGGAACGCTCGCCCAACCACAAGGACATCGCCATGAAATACCGCCTAACGCTGGAATGCTCCAGCCGGTAAAGATGTCGCGTATCATCGCTCGCCGGCGCCTATTTGGCATCAGTTCTCGACAGGGAGCATTATCACTTCATCGTCGGGGGATCGGGAACGTAGTCCGCGGCGACCACACGATTGCCGACACCAACCGCCGCTCGCAACAGCAGGGCAAGACCATTGACACAGATCTCGATGCGTCGCTCCGACGATTGCGTCGCCTGGCATCTCGATGACTATCGCGGTATCCTGCAGACGGCTACACCGCCTACAATCGTGTCGCGCGACAGAGCGCGGAAATGACGGCGCTGTTCTGGCGGGATGCTGGGCGCACAGTTGGCGCCGGTTTTACGAGCTGCACGCAAACGAAAGCTCCAAGTGGCAACGGCGACAATTGAAGGACGGTCGTGCTTTGGTCGATCGAGGAAAAGGTGCATGCCCAACCCCCTGATGTTCGCGTTGAAGCCCGCGAAGAGACCTCCGCTGCAGTCGTTGCCAATCTCTACAAGCTCTGGCAGGACACGCTGCCCCGCATTCCCGGAAAGTCAAAACTCACCGAGGCTATTCGCTATGCCCTTAGTCGGCGTGAAGCCTTCGAAACTTCCTCCACGACGGGTGGATTGAAATAGGCTCCAACTTCGTCGAGCGTGCCATCCGGCCACAGGCAATCGTTCGGAGAAATAACCGATTCGTCGGAGATGCCGGCGGTGGAAGAACTTGGGCGACGCTCTCCACCCTCATCCAGACCGCCAAGATGAACGAAGTCGATCCACTGGCGTGATTGTCGCAGACGCTCGAGCGCATCGCGGCCGGTTGGCCAGCGAGCGATATCGACGCATTGATGCCCTGGAATCTCAAGAAATGACTGCCTCACGTCACCGCTTACGCTGATCACACTATTTTCGGCAGCCCTTGGGCTGTCCGCTTGCCCCATATCGGCTCGATCGACGCTACAATCCAGGACAACCTGCTGAGGACCCGGCTCATGTATGAATTTGTTAAGCGAGCTGCCTGAAACGTTCCTACTTCGGGCGGGCGCTTTCGCAAGACATATACGTCCTGGTTCCGTTGGTTCTCAGCCTCCCCGAAATAAACTATCTCCCATTTATCGCCGAGCCAACGTTCGATCCAAGCACGGCGAAAGTAGACATTCCCATACCCGGCGGCACTGAGACCTTCCGGGGACTTGCCCAAATAGACCTCTTCGAAGACGAAGTCGCTGTTAACGATTCCTTCGAGAAGGGCGAGGATCCGACGTGGGGCGAACAACTCAATCGCGTTGTAATGGCAGATCGACGATTCCCCGTGAGCCGTGAACAAGAGCCAACCACCAGGCTGAATCACGCGGTGCATTTCGTTGAACCACGCTAGTGCCTCAACCTGGCCTAGGTGAGACCAGATTGAGATTGCCGTAACGCCGCGGAACTGCCCGCTCTCATATGCGAGAGGCGGGGAGATGTTCGATACCGCGAAGGTGGCGCGTTCAATGTTCTGAGACGCCCATTCAATCGAACTGCGAACCGGATCAACACCGTGAAATGAAGCCTCTGGGGCGGCCGCCTGAAGAACGCGGATGAGTGAACCCGATGAGCACCCAAAGTCCAAATACACGCAGTCGGGCTCCAGCCCGAGGTTGCATCGGCTCAAAGTAGTTGCGACTAGGTCGGCGCTGTAAATGTCCCCGATATAGTAATCAGATTTCTGCATCCGATGGATGTGGTCCGGAGGGTTCTTAACGGATGTGCCGAGCCTACTCCTGAGGTCTGGGTAATGAAATGAGGCGAAAACGAGCATATTTTGCGAGTATGCATGCTCGCCCCTGGCTTCGAGTGCGCGTCGTACCTCCGTCAATTCATCCTCTGAGAGCCGAAGGAGTATCTTTTCTGTCGCAAGAGGTTCCGGGTCGCGGCCGACAGCTGGCTTCAAGTGCCGATTGATCAAGCGATCAATCGCCCCTCGGTCGTCGATCAAGTCGACGATACTGCGGTATGTCTGTGCCGCGGCCGGAAGCCAAACGTGCTGATCAAAAGATACTTCATAATCGTAGGGATTGCGTGGGTTCATCTCTTCCCTCAAAGACTGTGGCTCTTTGAACTCACAAAAATGCGTGACGTTGCAATACTTGGTACGTCACAACCCAGGGGTAGGCAACCATATTTTCAAACGTAGCAATGGGAAGGAGAGGTGTATTTGCTCGAACACCAGCTTGGAATCGGGAATGGAATCCGCGGCTGCGAGCGACAATGGTCGAACTCGCATAGTTATGGCTGCGCCATCAACAGAGCCCGATGCTAACCTTCTGCTTCAAGGAGCGCATCGCACGCAATAGCGGCCGTCTCAAACAACCGATGTTCGTCGGCTCCGCTCACAAGTTGCTGATCGTACTCTGGAAACAGGCGAGCTCTCGGGCCCGACCAGCCCTGACGGATCCAGGTGAACGAACCGGGAGTCAGTTTGGGCTGAACCGCCGACCTTGAGTTTAGCCCGTTCTACTGAGCCCGTATCCGTCGAAAGTGGGATAATAGGGCGGCCGCTGAAAGCGGGGACCAGATCTGAGGTGGAGTTGCCCCCAAAAGACCGGACATGCTCAGGTTTGAGATTGCGAGTTGATGAACTCGCGCGGTGATTGATATCCTAAAGCACTATGCGGGTGAAGATTGTTGTAATGCTCGAACCAGAACGGCAGTTGAGCGATGACTGTTTCAG